>JADGNW010000164.1 GCA_017883315.1 Blastocatellia bacterium
CTTCGGTCGCCCAGGTCATTTGAATATCGCGCCCCTCGTATTCGATTTGCTTTCCGCCGCATAAGTCGCGGATGACACTGACCGTTTCTTCCAACCGATCGAGCGTCGTTGGCTTCTTGCCCATCACCCGGCGCGAGCTGTCGCCGCGGCCGATGCCCAGGTCCATTCGTCCGCCGGAGATTCTGTTGAGGGTTGCTAGCAAGCTCGCAGTGACGCTCGCGTCTCGCACTGCGGGATTAGTCACGCAGGTGCCCAATCGCATGCGCTCGGTGTTCGTGGCCAGCAGAGTCAGCAAGGGATAGGCCTCTTGCCAAAGCACGTGTGAATCGAAAATCCAACCGTAGCCGAAGCCCGCAGCTTCTGCTTGTTTGGCGAGCGCTATCATGCGCTGATGCGGCATATCGGGTTTGAAGGTTATCCCAAATTCGAGCATGCATTCTCCTCGGGTTCAGAGTTCAAGGTTCAGGGTTCAGGGTTCAGAGTTTAGGGTTAAAAGTTCAAGCGTTAGCAACCATCGAGATACGGCAGTCTGAAAGCTGAACTCTAGACTCCGAACTCTAAACTCTAAACTCTGAACCCTGAACTCTAACCTTTCTATTCTTTGACCAGCGCACCGTACGTCTCGGGGCGGCGATCGCGGAAGAACTGCCAGACGTTTCGCACCTCGCGAATCTCATCGAGATCAAGATCGGCAACCACAAGCTCATCCGAGTCGCGCGAAGCTTGCGCGATGATCTTGCCGCGCGGGTTGCAGAAGTAACTCTTGCCGTAGAACTCGCCGATATCCCACGGCTTCTCGTGCCCGACTCGATTGATCGCGCCGACGAAGTAGCCGTTGGCAACCGCATGCGCCGGTTGCTCGAGTTCCCATAGATATTCCGAGAGTCCGGCTACGGTCGCAGATGGATTGAAAACTATCTCGGCGCCGTTGAGCCCCAGCGCCCGCGCGCCTTCGGGAAAGTGACGGTCATAACAAATGTATACGCCTATTCGCGCGAAGGCCGTCTCGAAAGTGGGGTAGCCGAGATTACCAGGTTTGAAGTAGTACTTCTCCCAGAACCCGGGTTTCGTGTGCGGTATGTGGTTCTTGCGATACTTGCCCAGGTATTTGCCGTCCGCGTCAATAACCGCCGCGGTGTTGTAGTACACACCCGTGATTTCTTCTTCGTAGATCGGCACTATCACAACCATGCCGTGCTTACGAGCGACTTCCTGCATCAGCTTCACGGTAGGCCCGTCGGGAATCTTCTCGACCGCTTCGTACCAGCGAGGCTCTTGCTCGGCGCAGAAGTAAGGCGTGGTAAAGACCTCTTGCATGCAGACGATCTGTACGCCGCGCGTTGCAGCTTCGTCGATGAACCGGAGATTCTTCTCGATGTTCGCCTGCTTGATCGTTTCGATTGGCTCTTCGATCGAGCAGGCGGTTGAGGCTTGAATCAATCCGCATTTAACAATTCTTGGCATAATCACTCCGTAGTCAGTAGTCCGTGGTCAGTAGTCCGTACCACAAAAGATCGAGCCACGGACTACTGACCACGGACTACGGGCTAATTCAGAATTTTACTTCCATATTGATCCAGCTCGTTTGGGGCAAGCCGCCGAGCAACTCCGGCTCGAATCGATACTGCAATACAGCTTCGACCGCGCGGCGCTCGAGTCCATATCCGGCGCGCTGCGTAACGTAAGCGCGCACCGCCCGCCCATCGGCTCCGACGAGCACTCGCAGTTTCACAGGTCCGTTCACTCTTGCTTGCATCGCGCTTTCAGTCAGCGCCGGCCGCACTAATTGACGAACGCTTATCGGACGCGTCGGGCTCGAATAACGATTCTCGGTAACGACGCCCGCCGCTCGTCGAGGCCTGCTAGCGCCGCCGGGGGGAGTTGCAGCGTGAGCTTCAGTCCTCAAACTCTCCAACGAATTCTGTACAGCCTGGCGATATGCCTCGCGCCACGAGTCGTCGATCCTAAGCAGGTCCAGCGTCACCAGCGAGCCCCGCAAATGATCTTCAGCATCGGGCTCGCCTATTTGCCCGAGCGCCCATACTGCATCGTAGCGAACATCGAAGGATGAATCATCCAACGCCTCGATTATCTCGTCAACAGCTTCCTCGTCTTGCATGAGCCCAAGCGCGAAGATTGCACACGAGCGAACCGAGGAATCAGAATCGCCGAGCGAATACGAGAGCGCTGGAAGAGCTTTTCGGTTGCCGATCATTCCCAACGCGAATGCAGCAGAAGCGCGCACGTCGGCGTTGGAATCCGCGAGCAATGGAATCAACAATCCTGTTGCGGCCGGATCGCAAATCTGCCCGAGCGCAAACGCGGCCGCTTCACGCACCGAGGGTTCTTTGTCTGAAAGCGCTTCGACCAATGCCCGCACCGCGCCTCTGGCTCGTATTGCGCCAAGCTCATTGGCCGCGCCTCTCCTGACTTGATGGTCCTTGCTTCTCAGTTCAGAAAGCAACCGCGCGGGCGCGGGTGCCGGCTTCACCCGCGTCTGCCCGTATGAATAGTTTGCGATCAGAACAGAGATGACGAGGCCACAGAGATAATGGAGTGAATACTCAGGCAGACGGGACCGAGTTGACTGGAGAGAAATTGCCGCTGTTAACATCAGCGTAATGATAACCGATAGAGTGTGGATCGCGCACTCGTCACGTTTTCGCCGGCGAGTTCAGGCGATCAATCACCTTCGGACTCCGGCAGAGGCGTCACCTGCGGAGCTGTGTTTGTGACCGGCACGCCTTTCATAAGAAGGACGTATACCGCGCCCGAAACGAACAAGCCTACGAACCACGCGTAATCATAGAGCGGTCTGATCGCAGGAATCACCAAGCCTCCCCACGCCAGCGCACAACCAAGCAGCGTCGCGGCGACCGCTCGCCAGTTCCAACCTCCGGCGTACGTGTAAACGCCGTGCGTCTTGTACAGATCGCCGAGCGCAAGTTGCTTGCGTCTTATCAACCAGTAGTCCGCGATCAGCACTCCGGCGATCGAGCCAAGGCCGCCCGAATAACCCCCGAGCCACTTGAAGACATAACCGGACGGATCAGCGAGCAATCTCCAGGGCTGCATCACGATTCCCAGAATCCCGGTAATCAATCCACCCAATCGAAACGTGATCACTCGCGGAAACGCATTCGCGAAATCGTTAGCAGGCGAAACGACGTTTGCCGCGATGTTCACCGATAGCGTCGCGACTACAACGGTGAACATCGAAATCGCAACAACGACTGGCTGTGTGAATTGGCCTACCAACTGAACCGGGTCCCAGATCGTTCTGCCAAAGATGATCGCCGAAGCAGACGTGATGATGACGCCCATTGCTGCGAAGACGACCATCGTCGCCGGCAACGCTACGGTTTGGCCTATAGTCTGATCGCGCTGGCTGCGGCTGAACCTGGTGAAGTCAGGCATGTTCAAAGAGAGCGTCGACCAGTAACCGATCATCCCGGTGAGCGACGGGATGAACACCGCCCAAAACGCGCTGAAGCTTCCGAACTTGTTCTCGCCCTGCATGATCGCGCCCAGGCCCTTGGCTTTCCACAACACCCAAACCATCAGCGCGGCTGCCATCACCAGCACAAATGGCGCGGCCCAGTTCTCGACTTTGCGCAGCAAATCCATGCCTCGATAGATGATGTAAATGTTCAGCGCCCAGAAAAGCAGGAATGAAACATACTCAGTCGGCGTGTGCCCGGCGATGAACACCGGAGACTGAATCTTGTCGC
>JADGNW010000165.1 GCA_017883315.1 Blastocatellia bacterium
GTCGGTAGGGATTTTGTTTTGCGCGCGGACTATCTTCACGACTTCGGCACCCACTTTATCATCGGCCGCACGATAGGCACAGTTTTCAATCCGGTCGTTGGCGGACCAGATAGTGTGGTGAATCTCGAATCGAGCGTCCGGACCAAGTACGATGGCTTGCTCGTAAGCTTCGAGAAGCGGTTCGCTAATCACTATCAGTTGCGCGCGTCATACACGTTGTCGAAGGCTTTCAACTATGCAAACGACGATCAAATTCCGTTTGCTGCCGGGCCAATCGATTCAAACAATCTACAGTTGGAATATGGACCCACACCTAACGACCAGCGTCATCGCTTCACATTTTCCGGCGTGTTCGAATTGCCGCATGGGTTCAAGCTCGCGCCTATCTGGACCCTGGCTTCTGCCGTTCCGATGGATATTTTGCTTCCCGACGCCAGCACTAGAATTCCGTTGTTACAGCGCAACGCCGGAGGGAGGCTCTTTCACAATGCTTCGGAGTTGAACGATTTCATCCAGCGCACGAACGCGAGCGGCGGCGTGGGCGGGCAGTTGCTGCCGCTTGTAAGTTCCTCCGCGCGCTTCAATGACCGATTCGATTCTTTCGATTTGCGCTTTTCACGCATCTGGAAGCTTGGAGAGGCGAGGCTTGAGCCGGCCATCGAGGTATTCAACCTGTTCAACGTCACGAACGTGCTGGGCATCTCGAATGTCAACTACTCGGGCTTTTCGAACGTGCTTGTCCGAGACAGCGATGATCCGAAATCGCCCGGCTTCTTGAAGTCATCAAGCTTCGGTCACGCTGTCACAACGGCAGGTGGAGTGTTTGGCTCGGGCGGACCGCGAGCCTTTCAATTGGCGGTGAAGATCAACTTCTGAGGGCTGGCTTTGCTGAACGGCTCGCAGCCTGGTTCCTAGCGCTCAGTACAACAGAAGCGTTATCATCGCTCCTCAGTGCAATGCTCGAATAATATGCGATAACCGCCGTAATGGAGTTTCAATCATGGCTTGGATTGAAGTCGTTCCAATGGACGAAGGTGACGAACGCCTGAGGGATGCGATCGAAAAGGAGCGCGCCCTTTACCCAATCGAGTACGCAACGCCGGTGCATCCGACCGCCGATGGAGCCTCGGGGATAGTGCAGTCGCATAGCCTCATCCCCGACGCGCTTTATCATGCGTTCTCTACATTCGGTGCGCTTATGTCGCCGGACCTCCCGCTCAGTCGTCGCCAGCACGAGATGATCGCGACGGTTGTTTCTGCGACAAACAGGTGCGTTTACTGAATAGACTCACACGCAGAGTTTCTGCGTCGAGTCACTCTAAACCAAGAACTCGTCGAAGCGCTGAAGAGGGACTACCAGTCGGCGCCGATCACGGAACAGGAACGCGTGATGCTGGACTACGTAGTGACGCTCACAAAAGACGCGACCATGATTCACAAGGAGGATCACGATGTGTTGCGCGGCGCCGGCTTCGACGACAAGGCAGTCTTGCAAATCACCCTGATAGCATCGTGGTTCAATTACATCAATAGAGTAGCCGACGCGCTCGGCGTTGGCCGCGACGAGTGACAGCATTGGCAGTTAATGATCAAGCGAAGAATCATCTCTGCTGCTCTCTCCCTCGCTCCCTTTGTTTCGGTTGCGCTCGTAGGGTTCTTCTGGATTCATGCTGCTCTCGCGCTCGACCCCAGTCGAACTCTCACTCGATACGGTCACGATGTCTGGCAGCGCGAACAAGGCCTGCCGAACAACACCATTCGCGCCATTCTCCAGACTCGGGACGGTTATATTTGGCTCGCGACCGAAGAGGGACTCGCGCGGTTTGATGGAGTCCACTTCAAAGTCTTTGACAGTAAGAACACTCCGGAAATTTCCAGTAATCAAATTCAGCTCTTGTTTGAGGACAAGCGTGGCCGTCTGTGGATCGGCACAACTGGAGGACTGACGCGTTTCGATAATCTGAAGTTCACGGCTTTCACGACAAGGGACGGTCTTTCTCACTCCTCTGTTTCCTCGATATGCGAAGACCGGGATGGCAACGTCTGGTTTGGCACGGCGGCGGGTCTAAACAGATTTCGCGACGGCCGGTTCGATGCATACACGACTCGCGACGGTTTGCCTAACGACACAATAAGATCGATATTCGAGGACCCCTTCGGAGTGTTATGGATTAGCACGCTCGGCGGACTTGCTCGCTTTGCTGGCGGTGAGTTTACGGCATTCACAACCAAGGATGGTTTGCCTAACGACAACGTGCAGTCAGTGTACGAGGACAGCAAGAAGAACTTGTGGGTTAACACTCCCAGTGGGCTTGCGGAATTCAAGGATGGCAGATTCACCTTGTATTCCAAATCGAACGGGCTGTTGAACGATCACATTTGGGCAATCGACGAAGACCACAACGGAACTCTCTGGATCGGCACCGATGGAGGCTTGAACAGTTATGCCAACGGAGTGTTCAAGGCTTACACGATCGAAAACGGACTGCCCGACAACAGCGTCTGGTCCATTCACGAAGATCGCAGAGGTGTCCTATGGCTGGGAACTCCCGGCGGTCTCGCAAGACTGCAGGACGGGAAGCTCTCGTCATACACGACGAAGGACGGCCTTTCGGATGACGTCGTCATGGCGCTTCTCGAAGACAGAGAAGGAAGTGTGTGGATTGGCACCGAAGCCGGCGGACTTAACAGGCTACGAGACGCAAAGTTCACCACGTATAGCGCGAAGGATGGGTTGACTAACGATGTTGTATGGACGGTGCGCCAGGGCGCCGACGGTAGCATTTGGGCAGGCACGAATGGAGGCGGGCTGAACCGATTCAGGGATGGCAGCTTCACGTCGTACACAACCAGGGAGGGGCTCGCGAGCAACATCGTGCGAGCTCTTTGTGAAGACCGCGCCGGCGACTTGTGGATCGGCACTCCTGCGGGTCTCAGCCGGCTGCGAGATGGAAAGATCACGTCATACACAGTTGAAGACGGCTTATCGAGTAACGCCGTGCTGGCGATCGAAGAGGACCGGGAAGGCGTCCTGTGGATCGGTACGCTCGGCGGCCTGACTCGACTCAAGGACGGGAAGTTTACCGTCTACACGACGAGAGACGGGCTAACCGACGATAGCGTGATGTCACTTCGTGCATCGCGTGATGGCGGCCTGTGGATTGGGACTCGTACAGGCGGGCTCTGTCGAATGGAGGCGGGCCGGTTCATCTCATACCGCGCGAGCGGCTGGCTTGCCGATGACAGCGTCAGGTCGATCTACGAAGATGTTGATGGCACGGTGTGGGTTGGAACGCGCAGAAGTGGACTCAGCCGGCTCAAAGACGGACAGTTCACAACATACACTACGAAGGAAGGATTGTTCGACGACTGCGTGTTTCAAATCATCGAGGATGAAAGACACGATCTGTGGATGAGTTCGCCGCGCGGCGTCTTTCGCGTCAGTAAGACAGATCTCAATGAGAAGGCAGAGGGAAAGATCGAGCGTTTCACTTCAACTTCATTTGATACATCCGACGGCATGCTCAGCCGGGAATGCAACAGCGGACAACCGGCGGGATTCAAATCCGCTGACGGCAAACTCTGGTTCCCGACTATTAAGGGAATAGCGATGATCGATCCGCGAAACATGCCGATCAACACACAGCCGCCTCCGGTGATCATAGAACGCGCCGTCATCGACGGAGACGCGGCAACGCTCAACGAGCGGACGGAACTGCTGCCAGGTAAACAACGGTATGAGTTTTATTACACTGCGCTGAGCCTGGTTGCGCCGGAGAAGGTGCGCTTCAAATACATACTCGAAGGATTCGATAAGGATTGGGTTGAGGCCGGCGCGGAAAGAGTGGCTTCTTACACGCGCATTCCGCCGGGCAGCTATAAGTTCAAGGTGCTGGCGTGCAACAACGATGGTGTGTGGAACGAAACAGGCGCGTCGCTCGATCTGTATTTGAGACCCTACTTCTATCAGACCTACTGGTTCTATGCTGGATGTCTGGCGGCCGTCGGCTTGCTGGCGCTCGGCGTGTACAGGCTCCGCGTGGGCCGCATCAGGGCGAAATTCAACGCAGTGTTGGAAGAGCGAAACCGCATGGCGCGAGAGATTCACGATACGCTGGCGCAGAGTTTCGTCGGGATCGCTTTGCAACTTCAGGCCGTCGAGGAAGCGCTTCCCGACGCGCCCGCAACGGCCGAGCGACACTTGTCGCTTGCGCAAAGTATGGTCAGTCACAGCCTGGTGGAAGCCCGCCGTTCGGTGTGGGACCTTCGATCGCAGGCGCTTGAAACAAACGACCTGGCGACGGCCTTGTCCGAGACTGCGCGGCAGATGACTGAAGGAACTTCAGTTCACGCCGAGGTGCTCGTGTCCGGAGACATTCGACGGCTCTCAGCGCAGATTGAGAACAACGCGCTCAGAATAGCGCAGGAAGCACTCACAAATGCGCTCAGGCACGCAGGCGCGAACAATGTCACGATCGATTTGAAATTCGGCGCTTCCAGTCTCGAGCTGCGAATCAGGGACGACGGCCGCGGGTTCGATGTCGACGGAGTGCTGGCGACAGCCGACGGTCATTTCGGTTTGCGCGGAATGGGTGAACGCGTGGAACATATTGGAGGTCGTCTGTCCGTGATCAGTAACGCGGGAGAAGGGACTGAAGTGTCCACCATTATTCCAATCAAGTGAGGCGCGAGCGATGAGTGCTGGACCGATCATCAAGATTCTTCTTGCCGACGATCATTTCGTTGTGCGAATGGGATTGTCGACGCTGATCAACACCCAAAGCGACATGACCGTCGTCGCCGAGGCAACTAACGGAAAACAAGCAGTCGAGATGTTTCGCGCGCATAAACCCGACGTCACGCTGATGGATCTCCGGATGCCCGAGATGAACGGCGTTGACGCGATCATTGCGATTCGCGGCGAAGACCCCGATGCGCGCATCATTGTGCTGACCACGTACGACGGAGACGAGGATATTTATCGGGCGTTCCAGGGAGGCGCCCGCGCTTATCTGCTGAAAGACATGCACCACGACGAACTGTTGAGCGCCATCAGGGCGGTTCATCAGGGACAACGTTTCGTGCCGGCCGCGATTGCAAATCGACTCGCTGAAAGAATGCCGCGATCGAAGCTCACCGCTCGCGAGCTCGATGTGTTGAGACTCATAGTAAAGGGAATGAGCAACCGAGAAATCGCCGCTAGCCTGGGTATCACGGAGGGCACGGTTAAGATTCATGTCAACAACGTGCTGGGTAAACTCGGGGTGAACGATCGGACTAAAGCTGCAACGACAGCGCTTCAACGCGGCATAGTTCACCTTAAGTAGGGCACTATAAC
>JADGNW010000166.1 GCA_017883315.1 Blastocatellia bacterium
TGGTGCGATGATTATACATATGCACATATGCTAGATTGCGCAGATCAGCAGAGAGAGAGCTATGCGGCGAACACTAAGTGATTTTAAGTCGGACTTCTTCAAGGCGCTTGCGCATCCGCTGAGAATTTCGATTCTCGACGCACTCAGAGATGGCGAGCTCACGGTCAACGAGATCAGTCAGCGCTTCGATGTCGAACCTGCCAATGCATCGCAGCAACTGGCCGTGCTGCGAAATAGAAACATAGTGATAGCGCGTAAGGAAGGGGCTAGTGTCTTTTATTCAGTGAGCGACAAGACTCTCTTCAAATTGCTCGATGTAGCCCGTGACATATTTAACAACCATCTAATCGGCGTTCGCAGCATGCTGGAAGAGATGGAATCGAAACAACCGGCCAAACGCTTTCGGCGGTAAAGAAGCACGAGGCCCGGGCCGGGTTCCTCGCAGCAAATAACTGGCACCTACGCACGTCGCATCCGTGCAGGGTGCTGGTTGCGCCAGCGGTGACCCGGATAACACGGATCCGACAGTGATGACACTTGTTAAGAAGATTTGGACGACGCCGGTGGTAACCGAACCGCAAGGCGTAATCATTGAGGACGCACAGATCGAAATCATTGCGCGACAAATTGATGAGCGCGCACGCAAGCTCTTCGGCCGCTCGCTTCACATCCGCGAAGTCGACGCAGGTTCTTGCAATGGCTGCGAGATCGAAATCGTCGCGCTCAACAATCCATACTATGACCTGGAGCGATTCGGTCTTCACTTTGTCGCGTCTCCGCGACACGCTGATTGCCTGCTCGTGACCGGTCCCGTTACTCGCAACATGGCGGACCCGCTTAGGCGCACCTACGAGGCCACGCCCGGTCCAAAGCTCGTCGTCGCCGTCGGGGATTGCGCCCGGGACTGCGGAGTCTTCGCAGGTGGGTATGGGGTGTTTGGACCGGTCTCCGCCGTTGTGCCCGTCGACGTCGTAGTCGCGGGCTGCCCGCCAACTCCGCCTATGATCCTGTCGGGGATACTGGCCGCGCTCGAGAAGCGCGAACAGAGACAAGTGGAGATCACCCAACAGTAATGACGATCAACGAAGCCCTGATGCTGAACCTGCTCGCTGGAATGCTTTCGAGCTTCGGAGCGGGAGCCATTGGGGCTTTGCTGTGCGCCCGATGGCCGCGCGCCGCGCGCGTGGTCGGCCATACCTTTGCCCTTCTTGGCGCGTTGCTCGCCCTGGGACTTGGACTGGCGGGGCTGGCGGGCGGCACTGTGAGCGTCTCCATTGCGCAGGTCCTGCCAATCGGCGGTGTCGCGCTTGGTGTTGATCGACTGAGTGCCTTCTTTATCCTCGTCATAGCAGTCGCGGCCGTTCCGTCAGCCATCTACGCCCTTGGCTACACCCGCGAGTACGAGGGCCGATATTCGCTTGCGGGAATGGGCGCCGCTTTGAATCTGTTTCTGGCCTCGATGTCGCTCGTCGTGATGGCGCGTAACGCGCTGACGTTTCTGGCGCTGTGGGAAGCGATGTCGCTCGCTTCTTACTTCCTGGTTATGACCGAGAGGGACGACAGAGAGACCGAGCGCGCGGGCTGGCTTTACTTCGTGATGACGCACGCCGGTTTTGCCTGCTTACTGGTCGGCTTTCTTTTGTTATCGCATGCGACCGGCTCGATGGAATTTGCGGGCTGGCAGGCCGGGGCCGCAGCCGTTACAGGAACGACGCGCAACCTAGTCTTTATTCTGTTGGCGGTGGGCTTTGGATCGAAGGCAGGCGTGATCCCGCTTCACATATGGTTGCCGCAGGCTCACCCGGCGGCGCCGAGCCATGTCTCGGCTCTAATGTCGGGAGTGATGATCAAGCTCGGCATCTACGGGCTTGTACGCGTCGGGTTTGACTGGCTAAGCGGCGGCCCTGCGTGGTGGGGCGGCGCGCTGCTGCTAGTCGCGGCAATATCTGCGGTGCTGGGAGTCTTGTACGCGCTCGTCGAACACGATTTGAAGCGTTTGCTTGCTTATCACAGCGTCGAGAATATCGGAATCATATTGTTCGGCGTGGGAGGAGGCATGTTGTTTCAGACCTACCATCTCCCCGCGCTCGCCGGGCTGGCTCTGATAGCGGGGCTCTATCACACGTTGAACCATGCAGTGTTCAAGAGTCTCCTGTTCATGGGAGCAGGCGCAGTTCTGCACGCGACCCACACGCGCAATATGGAAGAGATGGGCGGCCTCATAAAGCGCATGCCGCAGACGGCTGTGTTCTTCCTGATCGGATCAGTGGCAATCGCCGCGCTGCCGCCCTTCAACGGATTCATCAGCGAGTGGCTGACATTCCAGTCTCTGCTGCTGAGTTTTCAGATCCCCGACAAAGCCGTCAACCTCACCTTCGCGCTCTCGGTAGCGGCTCTTGCCCTGACGAGCGGACTCGCCGCCGCGTGCTTCATCAAGGCATTCGGCATTTCATTCCTCGCACTCCCTCGCAGCGAGCACGCCGAGAGCGCGCGCGAGGTCGGCTTCTCGATGCGGGCGGCGATGGCGCTCCTGGCCGTCGCATGCCTTGTGCTTGGGGTGGCTCCGTTCACCGTTCTGAAGTTCCTGAGCAAGACAACGTCTGAACTGCTTGGCGCGACGCCCGACATGCAGTTCACCTGGAACCGAATTGTCACCGGCGGTTCCTTCGCCACTGTGTCGCCTCTGTGGATTGCTGTGGCTCTCGCGGCTTTGCTTGCTTCTATACCGATTACCTTGCGTGTCTTCAGGGCAAACACCGCCCGGCGTTATTACGAAACGTGGGGCTGCGGGCGAGCTGTGCAGACGGCGCGTTTCGAGTACACCGCAACCTCATTCGCCAATCCGTTCAAGCGCGTCTTCAGCGTGCTCTACCGGCCAGTAAAGGAGCTTGCGATCGAGTTCCACCCTGAATCGCGGTTCTTCGTGCGAACTATCAGCTACAGCAATGAGGCGCGGTCGATCTTTGATGACGCGATCTACGGGCCGCTAAATCGGATGCTCCGGTCGTTCGCCCAACGCGTGCGGCTTCTGCAATCGGGCAACGTCAACGTCTACCTGCTTTATATACTGGTGGCTTTGGTGGTGCTGTTAGTTATCGCAAGATGATCGAGAGACCAATTGTGATTGAGAGAGAAACATGACAGCCAGCATTCTCATCGAGGCGATTCAACTTCTCATTGTGGCTCTCGCCGCGCCTCTGTTGGTGGGCTCGGTGCGCAAGCTAAAAGCCCGTCTTCAAGGGAGAAGAGGGGCCAGCGTGTTTCAGCCTTACCGTGACCTGCGAAAGTTGCTGGTGAAGGAGGCGGTCATATCGGAGAACACCTCATGGATTTTCCGGTTTACGCCTTACCTGGTCGCCTCGGTGATGTTGCTCTCGTCGCTGGTGGTGCCGATGCTCACGACGCGCACGCCGCTGGGATTCACAGGCAACATCATCGTGCTGATGTATCTGTTGCTGCTGGCGACGTTCTTTCTTGCACTGGCCGGACTGGACGCCGGAAGCGCATTCGGCGGCATGGGATCGAGCCGCGAGATGATCATCGCCGCGTTGGCTGAGCCGACGGTGATGATCGCGATATTCGCCATCGCGCTTCGCGTCGGCAGCACCAGCCTCGACGAGATTGTCCGGCGCGGCGCTGACGATTCCCTGCTGCTTCTGAATCCTGGCCACCTGCTCGCATTCGTCGCCTTCTTCATTGTCGCCCTGGCCGAAACTGGCCGGCTGCCAGTCGATAATCCCGCAACGCACCTTGAGCTGACGATGATTCATGAAGCGATGATCCTTGAATACTCCGGGAGACATCTCGCCCTGATCGAATGGGCCGCAGGCATGAAGCTGTTTCTGTTCCTGACGCTGCTTTCGAATCTTTTCTTTCCGTGGGGCGTCGCACGTACGCTTGAGCCTCTGCCCGTCGCTATCGCGTTCGCTGCGCTCGCGCTTAAGGTCGGCGCGCTGGCCGCCGCGGTTGCGATTCTGGAAACATCCATAGCCAAGCTGAGACTGTTTCGCGTACCGGAGCTGTTGAGCGGTTCGTTCACGCTAGCGCTGCTGGCGGTAATCTCCTTCTTCTTTGTCAGGTGACTTTGGAGTCATCAATGTTTGTGGAAATATTTCCTAAGCTAGTCAACCTGCTCGCTTCGCTGGCGGTGGGCACGGCTTTTCTTTTGATCGCCCGAAGGGACCTCCGGGGACAAGTTCGATTGTTCGCGGCTCAGTCGTTTTTCGTTTCGATTCTCGCGGGGGTGATCGCAGTATTTGCGCGCAGCGCGGAACTGTTCGCCGTCGCGCTGGGCCTCGCGCTCTTAAAGGTGTTCATTATTCCTGCCATCCTCAACCGCGCGGTCTCGAGGATCGGCTTGCAGCGGGCCGTTGCGCCGTATCTTGGCGCGCCCGCCGCGCTCTTTGTCTCTGGAGTGCTGGTGGCGCTCGCCTTCTACGTGATGGCTCCAATCACGGCGTCGAATCCGCTGCCAACCGCCGACGCCGTGCCGGTCGCATTCGCCGGCGTTCTGATCGGCGCTTTCATCACGGTGATCCGCCGGCGCGCGCTGACGCAGATACTCGGCTTCTTGATGCTGGAGAACGGCATTTTCCTGCTGGCGTTGCTGGCGACCTACGGCGTGCCGTTCATTGTCGAGATAGGTGTCTTCCTCGATGTGCTTGTAGCGGTGCTGATTATGGAAGTGTTCATTTATCGCATCAAAGAGAACTTCGATTCGATAGAGGTCGGTGAGATGGGGAGATTGAAGGGATGATCCTGGCTACGCTCCTGCTAATCCCGGCCCTCGCGGCTGGATCGATCGCATTGCTGCGCAATCGGCGTTTGATGGAGACAGTTCATGCTCTTGCGGCCCTCGCGACGCTTGGGACCGGACTGACAGCCGCCATCAGGGTGTGGCGCGGCAAGACGGAGATCATAGCCCTCGATCACCTGTTGCGAGCCGATGCGCTTTCGGCGCTGATGGTCACTTTAGTCACTCTTCTCGGCGCGATAGCCGCTATCTACGGCCTGGGCTACATCCGGGCCGAATTCGACGCCGAGCACACAAAGCAGGCGCGGATGTTCTTCTCGCTTTCCCAGGTCTTCATTTTTACAATGCTGCTCGCGGTGACCACCGACAATCTAGGCGTGATGTGGGTGGCGATAGAAGCCACCACGCTGGCGACAGTCTTTCTGGTCAACCTGCACAACACTCAGAACTCGCTCGAAGCCGCTTACAAATACCTGATCCTCTCTTCCGTAGGGATCGCGCTGGCGTTCATCGGCACCGTGCTCATGTACTACGCGGGCTCGGCTGGATCGGGAGAGATCGCAGTGAACTGGACGTCGCTGCATGCGGCAGCCTCGCGCCTGAACCCGCAAGTGGTGCGGCTGGCGTTCGTATTTATCCTTGTGGGCTATGGCACAAAGGCGGGGCTTGCTCCAATGCACACGTGGCTGCCCGATGCGCACAGCGAAGCGCCCGCGCCGATAAGCGCGCTGATGTCGGGCGTGCTGCTCAACGTAGGCTTGTATGCGCTGGTGAGATTCAAGGCGGTTGTAGACATCACGCTGGGGTCGGGTTACTCGAGCCGCTTGCTGATGGGCATTGGTCTGCTGTCGCTTGCGGTGGCTTCCGCATTTTTGCTCACCCAACGCAACTACAAACGAATGCTGGCGTATTCGAGCGTCGAACACATGGGAATCATCTGTCTTGGGCTGGGCTTTGGAGGGTACTGGGGCGTGTTCGGCGCGCTGCTTCACGTGATCAACCACGCGCTGTCAAAATCGCTGCTCTTTATGCTCTCGGGCAACATTCTGTTGAAGTACCGGACGACGGACATACGACGCGTGCGAGGACTCCTGCGCGCCTCGCCGCTCACCGGCGGAGCCTTCCTCGCCGGCACGCTGGCGCTTATGGGGTTGCCGCCGTTCGGGCCGTTCATCAGCGAGTTCATCATCTTTCGCGCGGGTATCGAAAGCAACGCGTGGGTCGCGGTGATAGGAATCGCGCTGCTCGTAGTCGTTTTCGCGGGGATGCTCGCCAGCGTAAATCAAATGCTTTACGGCGAACCGCCCGATAAGCTGGAGCGCGGCGACGTGCTGAAGTGGTCGATGACGCCGCTCGCGGTTAACTTCGTCTTGCTCGTCGCGCTCGGGCTTACGTTGCCATCGGCTCTTACTAATGCTTTGAAGCAGGCGATCGCAGTATTGGGAGGTTGATATGATCGATCTGAACATTGTATCTCGTCAGCTTCACGCCACCGCACTCGGCCTGACGGACATCGTGATGCGTGCGCCGCGCCAAGTCCGAGTGACAGTGAAGCGCGAGATGATTCCGGCGCTCGCCGATTATCTCCGCGACCGATTTGGCGGCCGCCCGGAGTTGATTCTTGCCGAAGACACACGGACGCAGCGAGGCGAGTTCACGCTGCGGTACATCTTCGAGCTTGAAGGCGCTGATGTCTTCGTTGTCGCCACTGCGTTTGTGCCCGAAGATGACAGGACGTTTCCTTCTCTCGCGACGCGTTGGTATCTGGCCAGCCGTTTTGAGCGCGAGATACTCGACCTGTTCGGACTGCGACCGGTTGATCATCCGGACTTGCGCCGGCTACCGCTGCACCAGTTTTGGCCTGCAGAGTACCACCCGCTCCTGAAAGACGCGTCGCCGCCGGACAAGTTCGTCGACGACGGGACGCCGTACCCTTTCCGCCACGTTGAAGGCGAAGGCATACACGAGATCACCGTAGGTCCTGTTCACGCCGGAATCATCGAGCCGGGGCACTTCCGCTTCAGCGTCGAAGGCGAGACCATAATCAACCTCGAATCACGCCTCTACTTTGTTCACAAGGGGATCGAAAGACTCTTTGAGACTATGACGCCGGCGGCAGGGGTTGAGCTTGCCGAGCGCATCTCGGGCGATTCGAGCGTGGCTCACGCAGTGGCTTTTTGTCAGGCCGTCGAGTCACTGGCGGGCGTGACGATCCCGCCGCGAGCGGCGTATCTCCGCGTCGTGTTGCTCGAGCTGGAACGTATCTACAACCACATCGCCGATTTCGGTGCGATCTGCACCGACACCGGTTTCGCCTTTGCCAACGCGCACGCGATGCGTTTGCGGGAGGAAATGCTGCGTCTCAACGCGCGCCTTGTTGGGCATCGCCTTTTGCGGGGCGCTCTGGTGCCGGGTGGCGTGCGGTGCGACCTCTCCCAGTCTCAGGTCAGAGACGTCCGAACGACACTGGCGCGAGTCATCGCCGATTTCGACGAAGTCGTCGACATTGCGATCAACAACTCGAGCGTGCTCGATCGGCTTCACGGGACAGGGCACCTGACGGAGAAGACAGCCCGCGACATGCAAGTGGCAGGGTTGGTTGCCCGCGCAAGTGGAATTGACGCTGACGCCAGGCGAGACCATCCGTTTGCGGCGTATGGTCACCTGCAAGTCAACGTGCCGGTGTTCAACTCGGGCGACGTCTGGGCGCGTATGATGGTGCGGGTCGAGGAAGCTCACGAAGCGTTCAACTTGATAACCCGCGCATTGGACGCTTTGCCCGAAGGAAAGATTCTGGAAGCAATAGAGGCCTTGCCAGCAGGCGCCAGTGACTTCGGTTTGGTTGAAGGCTGGCGCGGTTCGATCTTTCATTGGGTTGTGGCCGGCGAGGATAATTCGCTCTCCAGGGTGAAGGTCAAAGACCCGTCGTTCGCAAATTGGCCAGCGTTGAACTATGCGATCTTGAAGAACATCGTGCCCGATTTTCCACTTGTCAACAAGAGCTTCAACTTGTCCTATGCCGGAAATGACCTGTAGAGCCCGCGACGAAACGCGATCTATACGTCGTTGATAGCTTCTATGTGGCGTAACGTAAGCTCAATAGACACATCCGACACTGTGACCTATCTAAAGCAGCTTGGTCGCGCAAGCGGGAGCGCCAACGACCGGCCACTTCACCACGGACTATTCCCCGCTTGTTCAACTTGCCCTCGCGTCGTTTTCATATATAATCTCGGCATTGCAGGGAATAAGGATCGGCTGGGTCCCTCGTGACGCGAGGTAGTAATTTCAAAAGTCAGAGGTGTGAGGTCTACTTATGCAGCAGCGGTCGCCCGCAGTAAAAGACGTATTCGAGAAAGCTGCGGCGTTTACCAAGGCTGATGAGTTCCGGCGAGCCGGGCTCTACCCTTATTTTACCGAGTTCTCGAGCGGCGCGGATTCAGGCGAAGCCGAAGTGATGATGGGCGATCGCCGCATCCTCATGTTTGGGTCCAATAACTATCTCGGTCTCACAACCAATCCTGAAGTGAAGGCCGCTGCGAAGCAAGCGATTGACCTGTACGGCACTGGCTGCTCGGGCTCGCGAATGCTGAATGGAACGATGGACTTGCACGTTCGGCTTGAATCCGAACTGGCCCGCTTCATGAAGCGCGAAGCGGCTCTGGTCTTCGGCACCGGGTTTCAGACGAATCTGGGCGCGCTTTCAACCATTGCTCAAAAGGGCGACGTGCTCGTTGCCGACCGGAACATCCACGCTTCAATACTGGACGGTTGTCTGGCGTCATTCGCGCGAACGACCAGGTTTCGCCACAACGACATGGAGGACCTGGAAAAGGTGCTGGCCGGGCTTCAATCCGATGAAGGCAGATTGATAGTCGTCGATGGAGTGTTCTCGATGGAAGGGGACACAGCCAATCTCCCGGAAATCGTTCGCCTCGCGCACCGCTATTCCGCTCGAATCTACGTCGACGAAGCGCACGCCATCGGTGTGCTTGGAGCTAACGGGCGCGGAGCCAGCGAGCATTTTGGAGTCGAAGGCGACGTCGACATAGTGATGGGCACGTTCTCGAAGTCCTTTGCGTCCATCGGCGGCTTCGTAGCTTCGAGGCGCGACGTTATCGAGTTCATCAAGCATCACAGCCGCGCCTTTGTCTATTCCGCATCGCTGGCGCCGGCAAACGCGGCGGCGGTCTTGAAGGCGATCGAGATAATCGAGCGCGAGCCTGAACGCCGCCAGCGACTGCGCGAGTTGAGCGCATCGTTGCGCCGCGAGCTTGTGAGGCTGGGCTTCAAGTTGCTCGAGGGATTCACGCCGGTTATTCCGGTCGTCGTTGATGACGAAGTGCTGGTCTGCAAGTTTTTCTGGGAGCTGATGAGCGAGGGCATCTATACGAATCCCGTGCTCGCTCCCGCCGTTTCGCATAGCCTGGTGCGCATAAGCTGCATGGCTACGCATACCGACGAGCACGCCGAGCGCCTTCTCGAATCAATGTATCGGATAGGCAAGAAGCTGGGGCTGATTCAATGAACCGTGACGCGTGATCCGTGAGAAGTCGTCACTCCTCGATCACGCATCACGTATCACGCATCACTCTTATGAAACGAATCGCTGTAACGGGAATCGGAGTCATCGCGCCAACTGGCGTCGGGCGCGAGCGCGTGTGGCAAGCGCTGATTGACGGGCGGAGCGGTATCTCACGCATCGAGGACTTCGATACGTCGAACCTCAAGACGAACATCGCTGGTGTCTGCCGTGATTTTCGGCCCGAAGAGATGTTTGACGAACGCGAGATGTCGCGGCTTGATCGCGTGTCTCAGTTGGCGATTGCGGCGACCGAAATGGCAACCCGCGAGGCCGGGCTGACGAATGGGGAGCTTGATAGCTACGACGCGGGAGTGTTTCTCGGCACGGGATTCGGCGGGCAGAGCTCGATCGAGGAGTTCTGCGGCGCGTTCTTCTCCAACGGAAAGGGCCGCCGCTCGGCTATCGCAATTCCGAAGTCGATGTACAACGCGTCGTCTTCGAACATCGCGATCCGCTTTAAGACTCGCGGGCCAAACATCACCGTTACTACTGCGTGCTCGTCGGGCGCGAACGCGATCGGCCAGGCTTTTCACTTGATTCAGCAAGGGCATGCAGAGCGGATGATCGCCGGAGGAGTTGATGCTCCGATCACTCCGGTGGTGATGGACGCGTGGAAGGAAATGCGCGTGCTCTCGACGAAGAACGAGCCGCCCGAGCGGGCGTGCAAACCCTTCAGCGCTAACCGCGATGGGTTTGTGCTCTCGGAAGGCGCGGGCATCGTAGTGCTCGAGGATCTTGAAATGGCTGCCGCGCGCGGCGCGCACATCTACGCGGAAGTCATAGGCTACGGCTCGACTGCGGACGCCTCGCACATCACGTTTCCGGACCCAGATGGTGAATCTCACGCGATGACGCGCGCCTTGAAAGATGCAGGTGTCAATCCGAATGAGATTGACTACATCAATGCCCACGGGACTGCGACGAAACTTAACGACGCCTCCGAGACCGAAGCCATAAAGCGCGTGTTCGGAAGCCGCGCTCATGAGATTCCGGTCAGCTCGATCAAGTCCATGCTCGGACATTCGATGGGCGCCGCCGGCGCAATAGAGTTCATCGCGACCGTGCTTGCAATCGAGAACCAGGTGATCCCGCCGACGACAAACTACGAAGAAGCGGATCCCCAGTGCGACCTCGATTACGTCACCGAAGGCTCGCGCCGAGTCGCTTCTTCCACGCCGCTGAGGACAGCAATTTCGAACTCATTTGGCTTCGGCGGGAACAATGCGGTGCTTGTCGTTAGAGCGTATGTGCAGTAGTATCAAAGGCTCCGAATTCAGGACAACGGTAGATTGGCCCGAGGAAAACGCAAATGACCAGAGAAGCTTTGGAATCTATTGAAGACGCCGTAAAGAGCATCATCGTAACCGAGCTTCGCGTGGACCGCAGTCGACTGGGACCCACCACCCACTTGATGAAAGACCTGGGCGCTGACTCCCTGGACGCGCTCAACATCGCGCTTCGCCTTGAGGAGCAGTTCAAGATCAAGATTCCTGACGATGCCATTCCGAGGTTCCTAACCGTGGGTGACATAGTTCACGGAGTTAACGAGCACCTAGCAACTCAGTAGTCGAGCCGCTTTCTTTCTCCCTGAAATATGAGCGGGCCTTCAAATGGAGTAGAACAAGATCGGGCGGACGTGTTCGCGTAAGCGATCAAGCTCGATTGCATTGTGTTTAAGAAGATCGTGTCCCCAAGTCTCGTCCGTTTCTTCGCGACAGTCCTTGGCAAGCGCCGAACCGATTGTCTCATAAGGGACCCGACCCATCGCTGCCTTGAGGGCCTCAGGGTTGCTCCAAGCGCCAAGAACAAACACTCTATCAGTCAAATGTTCGGGAATGGTAGCGCGAGCGTATTCCAACCTCTCCCCCTTCTGATCGAAGTCTATACAACAGAACCATGAATCGACCGGGGCAACCTTCCATCGCCCCCACGTGCTGTGACTTGAAGATCTCCAGTACTCTTCTCCAACCGCCAGCTACGCGAAGCACTTGCATTTGGCGGTCGCGAGTCGGGTCAACCTCTAGGTAGAAACCAGTTGCCAACCGACCGTTGGCATCGTCTTCGGGAAGCACGAGGACATGTGGCAAGTAGGGGTTAACGCTCACGGTTCTAAGTCGCCACGAATAAGCGTGCTGACAAGATCCCCGTTGGTTTTCAGTTCGCTGACCGGACGAACGAGCGTGGGTTCCAGGTGGCTCTTCCGGTGCAGTAAGAGTGTGCTCTCGTCTGAAAAACGGGGGATCGCCTCATCGTTGTGCGAAGTCGCGATGAACTGGCCGCCGGATTGGAACGCTTTGCGGAGAGCCAACACAAAGTGCCCGACCTCGGAAATTGCAAGATAATTGTCAGGCTCATCCCAGAAACAAAGCAACGGGCCATATGCACTGTTCGCGGCGAGCACCAAGGCGCATATCATAAAACATTTTTCGCCGTCCGATAGATCCTCGAAGGGTAGCTTCAGGCTTCCCTGCTCACTGGAAAACTGGACAAACAAGCGTCGCGAGTCCGGGCCAAACTCCGGATTTTGGATGTCATTCAGGTCGGGCATCACCTGCTTGAGATAAGTATCAATCTTGGCGTAAGCGGCTGGGTAATGGACCGTTACTGCGGAGAACCATGCGCCGAAGTCGGTGACCTGTAGATTGGGCTTCAGCGTTTCTTGTTCTGAATCGCCTAGAATCAAGCTTGGTATCGGTCGAAGGATAAGCATGCGAGAGAGCGACTGCTTGAAAATCGCTATCGGATCCTTGGCCGACTGTTCCTGAACTATCGGCAGAGCCACGAGGTGCCAGTCGATTCGGAAATTCGCTTCCTTCTCCGCGCCCGCTCTTGTGAGAGCCACTTGCGCGCCTGCTCGGGTGTAAACGGGTTTGCCGTCAACTGCCAGCTTCTCGTCGAATACGCGCAGTTCCTTGAACCCTTCAGGAAACTCGAACGCAATTACGTACTCGTAGATCTGTCCACCCAGCTCAAGCTCGATTTCGAATCGCATCGGCACGTCTGCACGTCCGCGAGCGAGATCCTTGGGCTTCACAAGTTCGCCTACGCGGTTCGTACCTCGCGCGATCTTTTGGAATATTTCCAGCGCAAGGCCAACCGTTGTCTTGCCCGATCCGTTCTTCCCTATCAGCAGGACCGACGAGTGGCCCGAGATTGGCAGCGTGAAGTTTTCCAGACACCGGAAGTTATGAATGTAAAGCCGACGTATCACAAAGGGATGATACTGCGCTTCTGGGGTAGGCTCAACCGAATGTTGCATTTTCACCAAGGGACGATAGCCCTCCTACAGAAAATGCATAATCGATGCTTGTCCCGCGCGAGGTATCTCACATCAACTGGCCGTTGCCCTCACCTTGAACCGTGTCCTCTCCCGCCGGTACAATGAAGTGTTCTCGACTCAGAGAAACTCGTCTCTATCTGGGCTCAGCTCTTAATGGCGATAGAAAAGATAA
>JADGNW010000167.1 GCA_017883315.1 Blastocatellia bacterium
GTGAAGATGAATACAAGTCTTGAGACCGCCGGCGTCCTCATCCTGGGAATCGGAAACGTGCTGATGGGAGATGAGGGCGTCGGCGTTCGTGTCGTCGAGCGAGTTCAAGAAGCAACGCTGCCGGAGGGCGTCGAGTGTCTGGACGGCGGCACGGGGAGCTTCGTGTTGCTCGAGCCTATGCAGAAGGCGAGGAGAGTGATCTTGATTGATGCGACGGTAGACGGCGCGCCTGCCGGAACGGTGCGTCGTCTACAGCCGCGATACTCGAAGGAGTATCCGCGAACGCTCACTGCGCACGACATAGGGTTGAAGGATTTGCTGGATGCGTTTTACCTGCTGGGCCAGCAGCCGGATGTCACGCTGTTCGCAATCTCAATCGATCCGTTGCAAGACTTGAGCGTTGAGCTATCGCCCGAAGTCAACGCGATAGTGCCCGACGTCGCTGAGACTGTGCTCGCGGAAGCTTTTGTTAGCCGCCGGTCCTCGGCTTCCATTTCCTGTTAGAAGTCAGACATAAAGAGATAGAAGGTACTGAGGCATTGATGACCCTAAGCGGCTTCACTCGATGGTTGTATCGTGGGCAGCGACCCAACTGGATCGCGAGGATTCTGAATAGAGCGTCGGCTGCCGTAGCCTCGTCGGGCGTCACGTCCAACTACCTCGTGACATTGGAAGTGACCGGACGAAAGTCGGGGCGGACGTTCTCGCTGCCGGTGGTCATCGCCGTCGTCGATGGACAGCGGTACTTGGTGTCGATGCTCGGAGATAACGTGCAATGGGTCCAAAACGTACGTGCAGCCGGTGGAAGAGCGGTTCTCCGGAGCGGCGGTCGTGAGGAGGTCCAACTCGAAGAAGTTCCCGTCCTCCAGCGCGCACCCATCTTGAGGGCTTACCTGCAGCGAGCACCGGGAGCGCGACCGCACGTGCCCGTGAACAAAGATGCAGCGCTTGCGGAATTCCAAAGGGTCGCCGCGGCATTTCCGGTCTTCCGTCTTGCTTCCGAGTAGCTCGGGGGGACCTGGAAGCGCTACCCTCTTTTTGCGCTCTTCGTGGTCGGTATCTCAGGCGGCGCGTGCGTCTGCGTCGTCTTGAGCATGTCAGATGAACAAGGCACTGAACGGGAGAGTGATTCCGTAGAAAGGAGACCTGCAATGCCAGCCAAACTCTATTTGATCGTATCGGGCGGAATCTTCGGCCTCGTTGCTTTGGGGCATCTTCTGAGATTGATTAATCAGACTTCCGTTCAACTTGGTAGCTGGACTGTTCCAATGTGGCTATCATGGACCGGGCTAATCTTCGCCGGCTTCTTGTGTGTATGGGGGTTGCGACTGGGGGCTAAGCGCTGAATGCACGAACTTGCGATGACACAAAGCATAATCGAATTGGTCGAGGCCGAAGCACGCAAGCACGGCGCTGATCGGGTCGACAAGATCAAGCTTAGGATCGGCGAGTTCACCGGGGTGGTGAAAGAGGCTCTCGAGTTTTCGTTTGACGTCATCAAAGCGGGAACGTTGGCAGAGTCCGCCGAACTCGAGATAGAAGTCGTCCCGCTGCGCAAACGATGCGGATGTTGCGATACGGTGTTCGGTTCGACCGGCGACTTCGATTTCTTCTGTCCCGATTGCAGCGGACCGGTTGAAATCGTTTCGGGCAGAGAGTTGCAGATCGAGTACATAGACCTCGCGTAGATTGGAGAACGTATGCACAGGATCGAAGTAGGCTCGAACATCCTTCAAGCCAATGAAGAAATCGCCGAAGAAAACCGGCAAATCTTTCGCACCCGTGGTCTCTTCGTCGTCAACATAATGTCCGCGCCGGGGGCCGGGAAGACTTCGGTGTTGGAAGAAACCATCAAACGCTTGAAGCCGGCCGTCAACATCGGCGTCATTGAGGGGGACCTGCACACGACGCTTGACTCTGACCGCATCAATGCCCTGGGCGTGCCTTCGTTTCAAATCACTACTGGAACGGTATGTCATCTGGATGCGCGGATGATTCACAGCGCGCTTCACGGATTCACGCTCGACGGGCTTGATCTCCTGTTCATCGAAAACGTGGGAAACCTGGTGTGCCCCGCTGAGTTCGATCTCGGAGAGGATCTGCGGGTGATGATTTTCAGCACGGTCGAGGGCGCCGACAAGCCGAAGAAATACCCGGTGATGTTTCACGAAGCCGAAGCAGTGCTGCTCAACAAGACGGATCTGGTTCCGTACTCGGGAGTCCCGCTCGACGAGCTGATTGCCAACGTGCTCGACGTAAATCCTGAAGCGAACATTTTCCCGACCTCCTGCAGGACCGGTGAAGGAATCGATCTGTGGGTGAACTGGTTGACGAGCCGAATCAGCGCGCCGCGGTCGGCAAGGGACGCAGCAACCGCAACAGGAGGATGACGATGAAACCACTGCGGCTCGCACGCCCATCTCGAACGCCCATATTGGCACACTCCTGACACGTTCCTCTGAATGATCTGAAGCTTGAACACAATATGCAGGCGACCCAAAAACAAACTGCAAGCAGAACCTCGGCGACGCGATTGCGAATCGCAATTGGCGGGGCCGTGCAGGGCGTAGGCTTCAGACCGTTCGTTTATCGCCTTGCGGCGGATGAGCGGCTGGCCGGATGGGTGAGCAATTCCGCCCAGGGAGTCTTGATTGAAGTAGAAGGAAGCCAGGAGCAGCTTCAATCGTTTCTGCTGCGCATCGAGCGTGAGAAACCTCCGCGCTCGTTTATTCAGAGTCTCGAATCGTCATTCCTCGATCCGATTGGATACGCAAAGTTCGAGATTCGCCGGAGCGATGGAACCGGTGAGAAGACAGCGCTGGTGCTACCGGATATCGCGGTATGTGAAGATTGTCTCGGCGATGTGCGGGATCCGAAGAACCGCCGCTTCCTGTACCCTTTCACGAACTGCACGAACTGCGGACCCAGGTTCACCATCATCGAGGCGCTTCCCTACGATCGTCCGAACACAACGATGAAGAAGTTCGATATGTGCGGCGAATGCCGCGCCGAATACGAGAATCCATTAGACCGGCGCTTTCACGCGCAGCCAAACGCGTGTCCGGCCTGCGGGCCGCATCTTGAACTGTGGACGAGTAACGGCCAGGCGGTCGAGTCTAACCACGGCGCCTTGCTCGGCGCAGCGGCGGCAATGGTCGACGGAATGATCGTCGCTGTAAAAGGGCTCGGCGGTTTTCACCTGATGGCCAACGCGCGCAACGACGAGGCGGTGCGGCGCTTGCGCGAGCGCAAGCATCGCGAAGAGAAGCCGCTCGCGCTCATGTATCCGACTCTCGAAGCGATCAAGTCGGATTGCGAAGTGTCCGACCTCGAAGAGCGATTGCTGCTCTCGCCGGAGTCACCGATTGTTCTCCTCCGACGCAAGTCCGTGATTCGCAATCCGCAATCTGCAATCTCTTCTCTCATCGCTCCCGGCAATCCTTATCTCGGAGCGATGCTTCCTTACACGCCGCTGCATCAACTTCTGATGGCGGAGCTGCGATTTCCGGTCGTCGCGACGAGTGGAAACAGGTCGGACGAACCTATATGCATCGACGAGCATGAGGCACTTGACCGGTTGCGTGGAATCGCTGACCTCTTTTTGGTACACGACAGGCCGATAGCCCGGCACGTTGATGATTCGATCGTGCGAGTGATGCTGGGACGGGAGTTGGTGCTGCGACGAGCGCGCGGCTACGCTCCGCTTCCGATCAGTCTCGACGAAGTCGCGCCTTCGGTGCTGGCTGTTGGCGCTCATCTGAAGAACACGATCGCGGCTTCTGTGGGCAACGATGTGTTCATCAGCCAGCACATAGGCGACCTGGAAACGCCGCAGGCCTTCGACGCATTTCAGCGCGTGATCGAGAGCTTTAAGGATCTGTATGACGCGGACCCGGCAATGGTCGCGTGTGATGAGCACCCGAATTATTTGTCGACTCAGTACGCGAAAGAGCGAGGCTTGTCATGCGTGACGGTCCAGCATCATTACGCTCACGTCCTTTCTTGCATGGCTGAAAACAGGCTCCAGGAGCCAGTCCTGGGGGTATCGTGGGATGGAACAGGATACGGATTAGACGGAACGATCTGGGGCGGCGAGTTCTTGCACGTGCCCGGAACGAATCGGAATCCGGAAGATGATCCCGCTCCGTTTCAGCGAGTCGCTCACTTGCGAACCTTTCGATTGCCCGGCGGAGAGAAGGCGATCAAAGAGCCGAGACGAGTCGCGATCGGTGTGCTGTACGAGCTTTTCGGCGACGACGCTTTCGAGATGGAAGAGCTGGCCCCAGTGCGCGCCTTTTCGGCCGCAGAACGACGCGTACTGAGTTCGATGCTGAACGGGAACGTCAACGCTCCGATCACCTCCAGCGCAGGGCGATTGTTCGATGCGGTTGCATCGATCACAGGACTTCGCCAGCAAGTGAGGTTCGAAGGGCAAGCCGCGATGGAGTTGGAGTTTGCCCTTGACGGCGTGATGACGGATGAGGCATATGGCTTCGGCATCTCGCCTTGCAGATTCGGGCGGAATAAGTTCGGAAGCGATTCGCAATCCGCGATCATCATCGACTGGGAGCCGGCGATTCGCGAGATTCTGGACGACGTGAGTGCGAGAGTGCCGCTCGGACTGATCTCTGCAAAGTTTCACAACGGGCTGGTAGAAGCAATCATCGCGATTGCGCTCCGCATCGGCGAAGAACGCGTTGTCTTGACCGGGGGCTGTTTTCAAAACAGGTACTTGACTGAACGGGCTGTGAAGCGACTCGAACGTGAGGGCTTTCGAGCGTACTGGCATCAGCGCATCCCGCCCAACGACGGCGGAATAGCTCTGGGACAAGTAGCAGCGGCGATGCGCGCGATAACAGCGAGCGCAAACCGTCCAGTCATGTAACAACTATTCAGGTTAGCGAGGTAAGAATGGTCCAGGCTATTGCAGTGAGCACATATCGAGATCGGCTCAAGAACTTGAAGCATATGATCGGCAACACGCCTCTGCTCGGGATTCAATTCAATTTCAAGGGCAGACAGCGCGTCATTTATGCGAAGGCCGAGAATATGAATCTGACGGGCAGCATCAAGGACCGAATGGCCTATCATATTTTGAAGAAGGCTTATCAGGAGCAACAGATTCAACCGGACGACACGATCGTCGAAGCGACCAGTGGCAATACAGGGATTTCTTTCGCCGCGATCGGCCGGGCTCTCGGACATCGAGTGGTGATCTTCATGCCCGATTGGATGAGTCAGGAACGCGTTGCTCTTATTCGCAGTCTTGGTGCAGACATTGTGCCGGTGAGCCTTGAGCAAGGCGGCTTTCTGGGCAGCATCCGAATGAGCGAGGAACTTGCCAAAGAGCAAAAAGGAACGTTCCTGCCCCGTCAGTTCTCGAACATCGCCAACGTTGAGGCTCACGAAGAGACGACCGGGCCCGAGCTCTGGTGGCAGTTGCACTCCAACTCAACGGAAGCTGACGCATTCGTCGCGGGAGTTGGAACAGGCGGAACGATAATGGGCGTCGGGCGATTTCTGCGCAGGCAGCAGCCCACGATTCGAGTGCATCCCATCGAGCCCGCCGAATCACCTACGCTTTCAGTCGGCCATCGAATCGGCCATCATCGGATACAGGGAATATCCGACGAGTTCATTCCGGCCATCGTGGAACTGGACGAGCTCGATTCGGTGATCGGCGTTCACGACGGCGATGCGATTCTGATGGCTCAGAAGCTCGCAGCGACGCTCGGCATAGCGGTTGGCATTTCGTCGGGCGCCAATTTCATCGGCGCTCTGATGGTCCAGGATCAAATGGGCGCTGACGCGGTCGTGACAACCGTCTTCCCCGATGACAGTAAAAAATATCTCAGCACGGACCTTTTAAGAAACGAACCGATCAAGGAAGGATACCTCACGCCCCAGGTCGAGTTCGGTCATTATCAGGCGTTCAGAAGAGTCTGTCACACCTGCTTTGACCTCGATGAATAATCGAGGAGGGGAGAGAAAACAATGTGCCTTGCGGTTCCAGGAAAAATCGAAAGCATAGAAGGCGATGATCTGTTGCTCAGACGCGGGAGAGTGAACTTCGGTGGCATCTTCAAAGAGGTGAGCCTCTGCTACACGCCCGAAGCAGTGGTAGGCGATTACGTGATCGTTCACGTCGGCTTCGCTATCAGTACGGTTGACCAGGCAGAAGCCGAACAGGTCTTCGAGTACCTGCGAATGATGGATGAGCTTGGAGAGCTGGAGGGTACCCCGCAATGAAGTTCATCGACGAGTACCGCGATGGAAAAGCAGCGGCGCGCTACGCTCGTTTGATCGCGCGCGCGACAACAAAACCGTGGACGATCATGGAAGTTTGCGGCGGACAGACTCACGCAATCGTCAAGTTCGGCATCGATGAATTGCTGCCGAAAGACGTAGAGCTCGTTCACGGTCCGGGTTGTCCCGTCTGTGTGACACCTCTCGAGTTGATCGATAAGGCGATCGAGATTGCATCGCGCCCGAATGTGATCTTCTGCTCATTTGGCGACATGCTTCGCGTGCCCGGAAGCTCAAAAGATCTCCTAGTAGTGAAAGCGAGTGGCGGCGATGTGCGAATCGTCTACTCGCCGCTGGATGCGGTGAAGATCGCGGAGGCGAATCCTGCTAAAGAGGTGGTCTTCTTCGCGGTTGGATTCGAGACAACAGCGCCGGCCAATGCGATGGCAGTCTTTCAAGCGCATCAGAAGGGCATCGGAAATTTTTCGATTCTCGTTTCGCACGTGCTGGTCCCGCCGGCGATGGAGGCTATTCTCTCTTCACCCATCAATCGCGTTCAAGGATTCCTGGCCGCCGGTCACGTGTGCACAATAATGGGATACACCGAATACGAGCCGATCGCACAGAAGTACAATATTCCCATTGTAGTCACCGGATTTGAGCCGCTCGACATTCTGCAAGGCGTCTACATGTGCGTCAAGCAGTTGGAAGAGGGCCGCGCCGACGTGGAAAACCAATACGCGCGCTCGGTCCGCAAGGAGGGCAATCTCCCCGCGCAGAAGCTTATTAGCGAGGTTTTTTGCGTCGTGTCGCGCAAATGGCGAGGAGTCGGCGAGATTCCACAAAGCGGGCTCGGGCTCAGAGATGAGTATCGAGAATTCGACGCAGAGTTGCGGTTTGGAGTGGCAAGCTACACCGCTGAAGAGTCGTCGGAATGCATTAGCGGGTTGATACTCCAGGGCGTGAAGAAGCCTCATGAGTGTACTGCGTTCGGGACGCGCTGCACGCCTGAGCGCCCGCTCGGCGCGACGATGGTTTCTAGCGAGGGCGCATGCGCAGCCTATTATCGCTATCGCAGAGTGAGCGTGGCTTCATAAGGAGCGTGCGATGGAATCCGTGAAAGAGTTCGCAATGTCGTGTCCCATTCCGATCGATCAGTATCCCACCGTGCTTTTGGCGCACGGCGGCGGCGGACGCCTTATGCATCAGCTCATCGAGAGCATGTTCGTGCCGGTGTTCAGCAACCCGCTTCTCGATGTGCGACACGACGGGGCGGTATTTCAACTCAACGGCACGAAGCTCGCCTTCACCACCGATTCTTACGTTGTGCGGCCGCTCTTCTTTCCGGGCGGAGACATTGGAACGCTGGCGATCAACGGCACGGTCAACGATCTTGCGATGTGCGGAGCGCGGCCGCTTTACCTCAGCGCAGGTTTCATCCTGGAAGAAGGCTTGCCGATGGAAACGCTCTGGCGAGTCGTTCAATCAATGAAGCAAGCGGCGGAAGTCGCCGGCGTTCAACTTGTCACTGGTGATACGAAGGTTGTAGACAAGGGCAAAGGCGACCTGGTGTTTATCAACACCGCCGGCGTTGGACTCATCGAACACGATCTGACAATCGCCCCAACAAGCGTAGAGCCCGGCGATTTGGTGCTGCTCAACGGAGACATTGGGCGGCACGGAATAGCGATTATGGCGGTGCGCGAAGGACTTGAATTTGAGAGCGCGATCGAGAGCGACTGTGCCCCGCTGTCTGATCTTGTGATGAAACTCATCGATGCGGGCATTCGAATCAAATGTATGCGCGACCTGACGCGCGGCGGGTTGGCAAGCGCTTTGGTCGAGATCGCGGAGACGGCCAACGTCCACATCGGCATCGACGAAAGCGCAATTCCGGTCCGCGAAGATGTTCAGGGCGCGTGCGAGATCCTGGGCTTCGATCCGCTCTATCTTGCGAACGAAGGCAGATTTGTAATGTTCGTCGCCGCATCCGAAGCCGAGCGGGCGCTCGCCGTGATGGGCGCGTGCGCGCCTGACTCGTGCGCTTGCGTGGTGGGTCGGGTGACCGAGGACCCGCCCGGCATGGTGACGCTTAAGAGCAGAATCGGTGCGACGCGAATTGTTGATATGTTCAGCGGCGAACAGTTGCCAAGAATCTGCTGAACGCTAGTGAAGGCTCAGTACCGGCGCAAATCCGCCGAGTCAGCGTCATAGGTGGTCTATCGGCATTTGACAGATTCACACGGATCCTTCCTATTTGATCGCTACCTCGTGCCCCGTGAGTTGAGCAATTCCTCTCACGACCTTGGGAAAAATTCCCACGACACGCTTAGGCGGGAAGGCGATCAACCCGCTCACAGAAAAGAGCCCGGTGCGCCGGACGCGAACTAGCGTCGATAACTCCTTTGCTTACAATCCCAACTGCCCCTGTTGGAAAACCCAGCACCGAGATTCGACTCGGTGTTGGATTTGTGAACACTAATTGCCTAAGTCGGATTCGAATGCGATGGCTGACTACGTGATGGCTGTCACTTCGACGAGTGACGACGCTCATAGTTCTTTTGTCGGGGAACAGTTAGATTTGCTGCTCAGACCTTAAGGAGGCACTCAAGATGAGCCCGGTAAAATTAATCAAGATCGCGTTGGTGAGTGGCTGTGCTGTAGTGGGATTGTTATACACGGCCTCGAGCTCCTTCTCGAGACCGGCCGATCCCGGTGATCAGAAGAAAGCCCAACCAACGGCGTCTGCTAAGTACTCGCCCGAAGATTACGTTGGCAGCGAAACCTGCAAGGCATGCCACGAGGAACAGTTCACTACCTTCTCAAAGACTGCTCACGCCAAGCTTTCAAAGGCGGGGTGGAAGGCTGAGACGCAGGGCTGCGAATCGTGTCACGGTCCGGGCAAAGCGCACGTGGAAGGCGGCGGAGATAAGACAAAAATTCGGACGTTCGAAAACGAATCTCCAAAACAAATCTCCGAAGCCTGTCTGAAGTGCCACGCCGGCAAGGAAGAGCACAACAACTATAAACGTGGCGAGCACTGGCGCAACGATATAGCATGCACCGACTGCCACTCCCCGCACTTCTCGACCAGGCTTGCAGCAAAGCTTGCCGGGATGCCCCAAGGAAAGGACGCACCTTCCTCACTGATCCCTGTAGGTCCCTTCTCGGCGCACTCAAACGACCTGCCGCCACAGAAGATGCTTATCAAGAGCGAGCCTCAACTGTGCATGAGATGCCACAATGAAATGAAGGCGCAGTTCACCCAGCCGTTTCATCATCGGGTCCTCGAAGGCGTGATGAAGTGCAGTGATTGCCATAACCCGCACGGCGGATTCGAAGCGAAGCAGGCAAGGCTCAACGCGGGTGCTGATGCGGCGTGCATCAAGTGCCACGCCGACAAACAGGGGCCGTTCGTGTTCGAGCACGCGCCCTCGAAGGTTGAAGGTTGCGCAATCTGCCATTCTCCGCACGGGTCAAGCAATCCAAAGTTGCTGAAGCGCAATAACGTGAATCAGCTCTGTCTTGAGTGCCACAGCAATGTCGCGCTAAAGACCGGGGACATAGAGGCGCCGGGCACGCCGTCGTTCCATAACCAGACGACCGTGCGTTATCAGAACTGCACGACGTGCCACGCGAAAATTCACGGCTCTAACGCCGACAAGACCTACTTCAGGTGAGATGGTACCTGTGAGGAATCGAGGAGAGATTGAAATGAAAAGCAAGATCGGATTTACGCTACTCTTCCTGCTCGGGTTTGTGCTTGGACTGGTGCTGTTGGCAAACGACGCGCGCGCGCAACAACCCGCTTCCGACAAGGACAAGCCACAACAACCGGCCGCGGCCGGACAGAACGGAACCGAAGGGCCTTACACGATTACTTCGAGCATCGAGCTCGGTGTGCGCGGAACCCTGGCCGAGGGAAACGCGGACAGGTACCGGAGCGCCCAGAATTACACTCCCGGCTTCCGGGTTTTCGATTCCAGTTTCCTGATGAAGTCGAAGGACAACACCGGGCCGGTCTTCGATACCCTGATGGTTAGCTCGTTCGGCTGGGGCGCGGATCCGAACAAGTACCTGCGTGTCAACGCCGAGAAGACCAAGATATACCGCTTCGATGCGAGCTATCGCCGGGCGGATTATTTCAACAGTCTGTCGTATTTCGCGCTGGGCCAGCACCTGGCGAACACGGAGTATCGCCAGGGCGATTTCAACCTGACGATCCTGCCGCAGAACGAGAAGATCAGGTTCAACCTGGGCTACTCACTCGACAGGAACAGCGGGCCGTCGGTATCGACTATACGCTTCAACGGAGACGAGTACCCGGCCGCCAACCCTATACGCATGGCCTCCGACGAGTACCGCGTGGGTGTCGACGCGAAGCTTTGGGTGTTCGACCTGTCGTTTATGCAAGGCTGGCGCTTTTTCAAAGACGACACTGAGTACCTGATAACGGTGCCGAACCCCGGCAACAACCTGACAAATACAGCGACGATAAATGACTTCTATCGCGCCGCGCCGACTCGTGGCCATACTCCGTTTACCCGGTTCAGTCTTCACACGTTAATCAATAAGAAGCTCGACTTCACCGGCCGCTATACTTACACGAGTGGCACTACCGACTACACGTTTTTCCAGAACGGAACCGGAGTCGACTCTTCGGGGAACAAGGTCAATTCGGACGTAATCACAACCACCAGCAACGCAAAACGGCCGAACGGGATGGGGGATCTCGCCGCTACCTTCTTCGTGAGTGACAGCTTCCGGATTTCTGAGACGTTCCGGGTGAACAACTTCAGAATCAACGGCGGGGACATACTCTCGGAATTGTTATTGCGATCCAAAACGACGGGGGGCGGGACCACTATCCTGCCGCCGGTCGCAACCAACACCATCGCTTTTCGAAATATCGACTATCGCCAGTACCTGAACACGATCGAAGGCGACTACGATATAAGTTCGCGTCTGATGGTCCACGCGGGTTATCGCTACACGAACCGCCACATCGTGCTGGGCACCAGCGACATCACCGTGGGGCAGCCGGCCAGCCCGGGTTCAACGACGTTCGACAACAGCACCAACGTGTTCATCTTCGGGTTCAAAGCGAAGCCGATCAAGATGTGGTCAGTGTACCTCGATCTTGAGCGTGGGAGCGCCGATAACGTGTTCACTCGGGTGGCCAACTACAATTACACCAACGTACGCGTCCGCAGCATACTTCGTCCGAACAAGACGCTATCCTTCAACGCATCGCTGGTGACCAAGGACGATAACAACCCGGGGATATCGGACAGCGGTCAGAACTTTGGAGTGAACATCAAGTCTCGGACCCTGACAACCTCGGCTGACTGGACTCCCACCGAGAAGAGTTCGCTCAGCGCCGGCTACACTCGCGCAAACGTGACCAGCGATGCTCAGATAATTTTCTTCGTGGCCAGCAGCCAACAGGTCAACGGAGAGAGCCGTTACTTCTTGAGAGACAATTTCTTTTTCGTAAACGGCTCCGTCCAACTGCTTCCCCGATTAAGGTTGTTTGCGAGCTATTATCTTCACTCCGACGCGGGACAAGGTAATCGTTTCTCGACTCCAACCATGCTGATCGGGTCATTCCCTTACGATCTCCAGTCGCCTGAGGTGAAACTGGTGTGCCGGCTTCACAAGAACGTTGACTGGATCGCGGGGTATCAGTATTTCAGCTACCAGGAGACCTATCCGAATACGGTACGGCAGTTCTATCAAATGCACTTGCCCTATACGTCTCTGAGGATTTACTTCGGGCGCGAGTAGGTGCAGGTATGCAACGTAATTCAATGAGTTGTTAGTGTGTGCGCTAGAAGCTAACGAGCAATATGAGGGCAGAAGTTAGCAAAAGAAGGGGCGACCGGCTGCAAACGGGAGAGCAAGGCAACACGCTCTCCGTTTGCCCGCCAGTACGGCTGTCCAAGGTAGTAACGTTAGAGCTTAGTCACTGATGGACCGAAGCAGACAAGTACCCCCTGCGGGGGGATACATACCAGAGGGGCAAGGAAACCGGCTGGCAATAACCTGCAGGGGTGAATCATAAAGGAGGCAATTATGCCTAGAAAATTCATCCAGTTGTTTCTTGTAGCTCTCTTAGCTGTAGGCCTCTTAGCTCTTACACAAACAACTTGGGCGCAATCGATAGCAGCCAATCCCACGGCGGCCCCGCTCAGCAGGCCCGATTATGATTATACGGAGTCGAACAGCTGCGTGGCCTGCCACTTCTCGATGGGAGCCCTCGGCGATCATATGCCGGAAGCAGTAGGAATGAAGTTTGACACTGCTTCCAACGCGTTCATCTTCTCCGGAGGCGGCTGGCGAGCGTCGGTACACTCGCAGTCGAACTTCAAATCGACGCAGAACACATACTGCACGAAGTGTCATTCGCCGCTACAAGCAGATCCGGTCTCGACATTCGCGATTGGCGGGTCAAAGCCGATTGCGGACGGCGTCGTAGAGGGAGTCACGTGTGCTGCTTGTCACCCGTCTCATACTGCTGCTGTGACGCTCGGCCGGAGGCTTGGCATCTACAAGTGGGGTATGGACAAGAACACGGCAGATGCTTATCAGGTGATCCCCGAGGGCGGTGAGGACCTGCTTTGCCTGAACTGTCACACCAACCGCCACAATGAGGGCAATGCCGCGTTCGACTTGATGTACGTTGCGGAAGTCAAATGCATAGACTGCCATATGGCTGTCAACGGCCAGATCGCGGGTACGGTGGTTCCGAAACGCGCGCATGATTTCAAGGTCGCCACGAACCTGCCGTTTTCTTGCGGCGTGGACGGAAGCGTTATTCACTGCCATCCGGGCTTCAGCGTCGAATCCACCGCTGCCTTTATTCCTTATATGAAGGATCAGCATAAGACGATGTGGGTTCCCGAAAAAGCCACGAAGAAGCTCAGGTCGGCGGCGGCCTATTTAAGTCTCTGGAAGTCACTTGAAGCTCAAGTCCATCAATGAGCCCCAATCAAGAACCAACGCCATCGGCTAAGAATGGCGAAGCTTGAGGAAGGAGGTGACGATGTTAGAGTCCGTGAGGAGGCCGGCGAAACTCTAAGGCGTTTTACAACTCGATGAGTTAGTCAAGATGCCCTACAAAAAGGTCGCCGGCTTCCATCGGTTGCAAATAACATGGTCGCTCCCCTTGCATCGGCAAGGGGAGCCACTTTTTCTGGTTTGACGGCGGCGCAGGCGAACCTCACACAGGTCACGTCTGCGTTTGTTGTACGAACACCCGAGCAACGTTGCTCGGTCTGAATGGCTCATATGTATTAAGGCTGCTGTCAACAGAGGCGTTGTGGCCTTGTGACTAAGCGCAGTATGGTTGCTGTCGGACGGTGGCGGACGAACCAGACAGAGATACACAGATCGTCACCAACTTAAATCGATGAAAGGTGGAGTGTAAGAAATGAAATTCTCGATCAAAGAAGTGAAGAAGGTCGTCGTTGCAACGATGACCCTTTCAATACTGGCTCTGGTGATTCTGTTCCAAGGCAGCTCGCAGGCTGCCGGTACGACCGCGGGTGACGGCGGAGAGACGTATAAAGCGAAGTGTGTCGGTTGTCATGGTGCTGACGGCACTGGCAATACGCCGGCCGGCAAAGCGATGAAGGTTCGCGACCTGACATCAGCGGAGGTGCAGGGACAGACAGACGCTCAGCTTTACGACATCATCGCGAAGGGAAAGGGCAAAATGCCCGGGTACGAGAAGCCGCTGGGCGCCGACAAGTGCAAAGAGCTCGTAGCCTATATCCGCACGTTGAAGAAGTGATCTGGTGGACGCCGGCAACGGGACGCTTGCCCTATCCATCATAAGAAGAGGCGACGGCATCAGGAAACGCCTCAGGAAAACATGGTCTGACAGAGTCAGCAAATCCGCTGACCGAGACAAACCGAATAAACGATCTAAGAAAGGTGCAGACAAAGAATGAAACTCTCAATCAAGAAAATGAAGACAATTCTCGTAGCCGGGATGTCGCTCTCGATACTGGCTCTTGTGATTCTGTTCCAAAGCAACTCGCAGGCAGCGGGTACCACCGCCGGTGATGGCGGAGAGACTTTCAAAGCCAAGTGTGTCGCCTGTCACGGCGCCGACGGCACTGGAAACACAACGGCCGGTAAAGCGATGAAGGTCCCCAACCTGAAATCAGCGGCCGTGCAGGGGCAGACAGACGCCCAGCTTTACGCAGCCATCGCCAAGGGTAAAGGCAAGATGCAGGGGTACGAGAAGTCTCTGGGCGCCGACAAGTGCAAAGAGCTTGTCGCCTATGTTCGAACCCTTAAGTAGTGAGTGGCGAGATACCTGTTTCGCGCTCAAAGAACGACCGATCCGTGCGAGTCATCGCAACTGCGATGACTCGTGCGGTTATTGGACGAGGCTTGGGCTGACGCGTCTCCGTCTACGCGTCGGGAATCAAAACCGGAAGGTCGGCCCCTGGTGGCACTTCTTGCAGTTCGCAAAGCTCGCGATCCCAAAGGCCTTCACGTCGTTGTGGCAGGTCATACAACTCGACACCCGGTCAGACGCAGGGTGCTCGGTTGGAAGCGGAGAGCCCACTTGCTTGCCTTGCATCGCTGAACCCGCCAGCTTGTGGCAATCCGAACAATTCAACTCCGAGCGCTCGTGCTGATCGTGGCTGAAGCTAACCTTGAAGGCCTTCGCGAGAGTTGGAGTCCTGGTGTACCTACCCGGCTTGTGACACGTGGCGCAGGAAGAAATGTCGCGCCCGTTAGCCTGCGCTCGCCGCGAGTGACACTTATAGCACGTCGTGTGGGCATCGAATCCCGCAGGTATGGAGAAGGACACGCCCCGGTTCGCCGGTTTGTGGCAGGTCGCGCACCCGACGTTCTTGTGGCGCGCGTGGTCGAACGTCATATTGAAACTCTTGAGCGCGGGGAACCGCTTGATCTCGTGACTCCCCGATTCAACGTTAGTGTGGCAGATCGCGCATATCGGGCCGCCGGAAGCGCTAAACTGCTGCGAATGACACCCCGCGCACGGCGCGTGTACCGATGACCGGCCGGGCCGCGCCGAATCATTCTCACGACGATGGCATAGGAGACATGGAAGACGAGAATGATTCGGATTGCGATGAGAGAATTGCGAGAAGTTAGGCTCTTGTGCAGCCTTCCAGTTCACCGGTTCCATCGATGACGCGGTCACCCCAAACTCGAACGCGAGACCCAAAACAAACCCAGCGACTGCAGTAAGCAAGACAGCAATCGACAGCCAGCGGCTCACGCAAGCTGCTCTGTGCCGGTTAGACAAATCACCTCGATCGGTCTTGTCTGGCGTTTCAATCATTCTCAGTCTACTTTGCCTTCGCTGGTTGCATTGCTTCGATATGATCTTCTGGCGCCGGGCTCTTGCCGTTCCGCACATGACACTTAGTGCACTCGAAAGCCGGCGCAGTTCTCTTCTTGTCGACCTCGAGATTGAGAATCCCATCGGTTGTCGCTTCGATATGACAGCCGGTCCCTTCACCCCCACATGACTTGACCTGCGCTCTTGTCTTTTTATCGAGCGTGTCGAGAGTCGCGAGGTTGTGGCAGCTTGTGCAGCTCAAAGCCGAATGAGGGGTCCATTCGTGGCGGAACTTAGCAGTGTCGCGCAGGCTCCACTTCTCCAGCGTGAGCTTGTCCTTTATTCCCATCGCAGCCGCAAGCTTCGGATCGAAGTCATCGTGCGCTCCGGCCAACTGAGCCTGTTGCGCGGACGGCAGAAGCTTATGACAGGTTGCGCAATCAGTAGCCGCCGGCGGCACTCCATCCTGCCCGTGACAGGTGAAACAAGTGGCGTGCGTGGGATTCGTCTTGAACGTTCCCTTCTTTAGCCAGAACGCATCCTCGGCCAGGTTCTTTGGCGGCTTTGTCACGTACTCTTCGTCCGCGTCGCCCTGCGGTTGGTAAGTCTTATGACAGACAACGCAGCTCTTCGGATCGCTCTCTTCGGCTCTTGGCTGGGGGGGCTCGGGCTTAGCTGGCTTATCTTGCCCGAAAGAAACTGAAATGAAGCGGCGGTCGGGATTGACGTTCGTCTTGTACTCTCCAACTAAGTCGACGTGCTTATCGTGCGGGAAGCTGATGCCAAATTCCGAAACCGCGTTCTGGCCATCTTTCGAAGCGTTGAATATCTCGATTGGGTTTGGAAATGGATGCCGCGAGCTATCGCGAGGCGATGGATTCGTGTGGCAGACCGTACAGATAACCGGCTGCGCTCCGGTGAAAAACTGTTGCCGGTGGCACGCGATGCAAGAAGGGTGTTGAGGGTAGTCGGTGACATCCGGAAACGCGGCCTCGCCCGTTCGAACTTTGTCCCAATTAGCTGTCGGAAACTTGTGGCAAGAGCCGCAAGCCAGTTTGTGTTGCGCAGTGTTGTGAGAGAACTTCGAATAGTTGACTGCCGGCGGTTTGACGTTTTTTGATTGCGGTGCGGGCGTTGTGCGGTTTCTTCGTCCTTGTTCAACCTTCGCGGCCGACCCGGCGATCGGCGAAGTGAACAGCAGATATCCGAGCCCAACCGAACAAATGAAGACGATGCTCGTTAGTTTGATCGCTCGCGTTCCCATTCGATGTCAGGCTGTGTCGCCGGTCACGATTCTGACGCGTGATCGGCGTTAGGTCAAATGAGCCAGGCGGTCGGCCAGATTTTCGGCGTCGTCGAGGCTCTTGTAATTCTGCGAAAAGTTCCCCACCTTCTGTGCAACACTTCCCAGTGTTCACGGCTTTGTCTCGGACTCTTGCGATAATCACCTGCGTTGTCAGCGGCATAATTGTTGCTCCTTGCAATGAAGGGACAACTCTGTTGAGTGCCCTTTTTCAGTTTTCAGGAAAGGTGAATCATCATGATGAATCGGTTGAAAATGCTAGCGGTACTCTTGCTTGCTCTCCCGCTACTCGCGATCATGTCGCCGGCTCGTGCCGCGGCCGGGGGCGAAGACGTCGCGGCCACCTACAAAGCCAAGTGCACGGCGTGCCACGGAGCGAAGGCCGAGAAGGCTTTCGATCCGTCGAAGGCCGATGGCGCGCTGGTCACCGCGGTGCTCAAAGGCGTCAAGCCGAAAATGCCCGCTTATGACGGAAAGCTGACTGCGGACCAGGCGAACGGTCTCGTCGCTTACATGAAATCTCTCAGGAAGTGAACGACGCTTGCTTTTTACCCGCCTGAATGGCGATGCTGTTCAGGCGGGAAAAAGTCATAAGAGTTAGACCGCCGTTGCAGCGACCGGGCGGGTCAGGTTTGTCCAGTTTACCCGGGCCCCGCCGCCCCGTCGCAAAGAAGCGAGCGTTATGAAACGCTATGTCTCTATCTCAGTGGTAGTGCTCTTCGTGCTTCTCGGCGTCGTTTGTCAGTTCGAAGGCGCCGCGCACGTTCAGGCTCAATCCGCTGCGATCATTGAACCTGCCTTGCAACCTGCCTCGGCTGCGTCAGCGCCTGGAGCCCCAGACATACTCGTTGATGCGAAGGAGGCGGCGAAAGAGGCCGCGAAAGAGAATGCCGCCGCGCTTGATTGCGCGGGATGCCACGGCGCGGGCAAGGCTCTTCCTTATCTGGGTGGCGCGCAGTTCCACTCCGATGCGCACAAGGCCTACGATCATGGCTTTCACGCGCGAGCCATTCAAAATGGCCGGAACGCCGCAACCTGTCTTGACTGCCACTCTGTTGGCGGCGATATGACGACGATCCTTCCAGCGAGTGATCCTAAATCCACAATCAGTCGAACGAACATTGCAAAGACTTGCGGCTCGTGCCACGGCAGCAGCTCAGTGATGGGCGGCACCGGGATCAGCAACCGGCCTTTCGTGTCGTATCAGGAGAGCGTTCACGCTCGCGCCATGTTGCACGGCAACACAAAAGCTGCGGTGTGCATCGACTGCCATAACAGCCACGATATCATGCCGGCATCGGAAGCCGACTCGCCGATTTTCAAAGCGAACGTCTCGAAGACCTGCGGTCAGTGCCATTCAAACATCGCGGCGGAGTACGATCAGAGCGTGCACGGCGAAGCAGTAGCTCGCGGCGTCTCCCGCTCGCCGGTCTGCACAGATTGTCACGGGATTCACAACATCAAGCCGCACATTGATCCCGCTACGGCGAAGACATCGCAAGCGCTGGCTACCGGGAGTTGTTCGCAGTGTCATGAAGGAGTCGCTCTGTCGCAGGAGTTTGGCGTGCCCAGCGGCCGAGTCACCAGTTATCAAGACAGCTATCATGGTCTGGCTTCAAAACTCGGCTCAAAGGTGGTCGCCAACTGCGCGAGTTGCCACGGCGTTCACAACATCCTGCCATCCGCCGATTCCCGGTCGATGGTCAACCAGGCTAATCTGGTGAACACGTGCGGCCAATGCCATCCCGGAGCAGGCGAGAGCTTCGTAACTGGTAAGATTCATCTCAACGTTCCGCTGGCACAGGACGGCGGCGCGACAGCGAAGGACATTGGCGGGGTCGTGAATGCCTGGGTGCGATGGTTTTACCTCTGGCTGATCGGCGTGGTGATCGGCGGCATGTTGATCCACAATTTTCTGGTCTGGCGCAAGAAGGCCCTGGCGAAGCGCCGCGCCGAGATTCGCTCGATCGTTCGAATGACCGGCAGGCAGCGTCTCCAACACGTGATACTGCTGACGAGTTTCACCGTGCTGGTGCTGACGGGATTCGCGCTCAAGTATCCGGATTCGTGGCTGGCGGCGTTGCTCGTCGGGAGCGAATCGTTTCGGCGCATCACCCATCGCGTCGCCGGCGTGATCATGCTGGCCGCCGGCTTGTTCCACGTTTATTACATAACACTAACAACCGAGGGCCGAAGAGCGGTGGCGGACATGTTTCCGCGCAAGAAAGACATCACCGATTTCATTCAAGCGATGCGCTACTACGCGATGGGAAAGTCTTCCAGGCCTAAGTTCGCCAGGTTCAACTACGGTGAAAAGGCCGAATATTGGGCGGTGGTCTGGGGCACGATCATCATGGGCCTGACCGGCTTGATGGTGTGGTTCAAAGTCGAGGTGTTCGCCTTCCTGCCAAGGTGGATTATGGACGTCGCGCTCGCGATACATTTCTACGAAGCGATTCTCGCGACGTTGGCGATCGTGGTTTGGCACTTCTACAATGTAATCTTCGATCCCGATGTGTATCCGCTCAACTGGGCGTTGGTGGATGGCAAGGTGTCGGAGCATCAGTTCAGGGAAGAGCATGAGCTTGCTTACGAGGAGATGATGGAAGCCGAGCGCGTTGAGAAAACGCCTCGCTCCGACCCCCCTCACACGGATAAGACTGTGAGCTATGATCCGACGCCGGCAAGCACGGGCGACGATTGAAACATCGGGCCTTTGTCGTTCTCGTCGGCCACGGCGTTAATCTCAAATTTGCACCGCCCGGCGTTGGCTGTGCGTGGAAGCAGATTTGGGTTAGCATGTCGGCCGTCGGGTCGCATCAAGAAGCAATTAGGATTGGGGCTAGCTGACATGAGTGTTGAACCGACGTCAAGCGCTGAGAAGCCGTCTGTAGAGAATGCGGGTCGCCGGTCTTTCTTTCACCGGCTGTTCCAGACCGTCATGGGATTGTGGGGTGTGGCTTTTGTCACGGTCGTGGTTTCTTACATCAAGGCTCCTCGCGAATCGAAGGGCATCGAGGAGACAGTAAAACGAGTAGGTCCCGCATCCGACATCCAAATCGGCTCAGCGAAATTCGTCGCGGACGAGCGACAACCGTTCTGGGTGATTCGTACGTCGAGCGACGAGCTCACCGCGCTCTCTGCGACATGCACTCATCTTCGATGCATTCTGCAATGGGACCAGCCTAGCGGACGGCTTGTGTGCCCCTGTCACGCCGGTGCCTTCGACTTGAACGGCAACGTAGTAGCGGGACCGCCGCCGCGCCCGCTTGAAACGTTCCGAGTCGATACGAGAGGGGGAATCGTTTATGTCAACCTCTCATAAGGTAACCGGCTGGCTGGAAGAGCGCTTGAATCTCACCGAGATATTCTCGTTCTTCACCACGTTTGGGCTTTCATATGGCGAGATCGATCTGAACAAACCTCTGGCCGAGGCGGGTCGCGAAGCATTCTCCCGCAAGCTCCCGACCTACACTCGCGGTCCATACATCCTCGGCGTTCTCACTTTTCTCGTGTTTCTGTTTCAGGGAGTCACCGGACTGCTTCTGGCTTTTTACTATCAGCCGTCGCCGACGGCCGCTTACGAGAGCACGCTTCTGATCATCCGCGATGCGACTTTTGGGTGGTACATCTACCAGATGCATCACTGGGGAAGCAACATGTTGATCGCGCTGCTGGCGGTAAGGCTCGCGCGTTTCTTCCTGCACGGCGTTTACAAGAAGCCACGCGAATTGTTTTGGGTGTTCGGCGCGATTCTTTTTCTGCTTGCGGCGCACGCTGCGCTGACGGGCAGCTTGCTTCCGTGGGACCAGCGGTCATATTGGTCTGTTACTCGGGGGCTCGAAGTGATCGCTACGCTGCCGTTCGTTGGTTCCGTGCTTTCATTTCTGGTCGGCGGGTACGACTTGCTTTCCGGCACGCTGCTTCGATTTTATGTTTTGCATGTGATCTTCATTCCGCTGGCGATGGTGTTCTTCTTCTACCTGCATTTTGCCACTGTGCGTAAGGTCGGGCTCAGCCCTTTGCTCGGAGAGAAACCCGCTGAACCGAAGCCGCTTTATCCGGATCACCTTTTTCAGTTGGTGATCCTTTCGCTGATTTTGTTCGGTGCGATCCTTACGCTCGGCACACTTTTTCCGGTGTCCTTTTCGGCGAAGGCCGACCCCTTCTCGAGTCCTTCCGGAATCAGACCGCCGTGGTACCTGCTGCCGGCGTACGGGTTGGTGGAATTACTTCCGCACACACTTGCCGGAGTCGTTCTCCTGTTAGTCATGTTTGGTCTTGTTGCGCTGCCTTTCATCGAGCGCGGTCAGTATCGCCAGCTCAAGAAGCGGCCGTTATTCGCCATCGCAGCAGGAGCATTCTGCGTGGTGATCCTGGTGCTTGCCTTCATCGGATATCGACGAGGACAATGATGAGTGCTTCCGAAGAGAAAAGAGACGCGGAGACAAGGCGACTGGGAGAGGGGGCGACGCTTCTTCCGTCTCCCCCTCTCCCCGTCTCCCTGTCGCCCGCTCTCCGCGGTTCGCGGTTGCTGCGTCTTCTGCTGGTAATGCTGTTCGTCGCCGTTGCGATATGGCCGGCGATATGGCCGGCATCAGCGCAGGGACCGTTCAGCAACAGGCTCGCAAGCGACAACGTCTGCACTGTCTGTCACAGCGACAAGCAAGTCGAGCTTCAAGGCAGCACTCACGCTCGCGAGGGAATCAAGTGCGTCGATTGCCACGGCGGCGACCCCAAGGCTCAAACGGTTGCCGGTGCACATACCAATAATTTCCGGCGCTCGTTCGATCGCAAACAGATCGTAGAGCTGTGCGCGACGTGCCATTCAGACCAGGCTAAAATGAAGCCGTACGGAATCCCCACGGATCAGTTCGCGCTCTATCGAACTTCCGTGCACGGCCAAAAGTGGATGCAGGGCGATACGCGCGTAGCGGTATGCAGCGATTGTCATGGACATCATCAAGTTCTCGCTGCTGATGATCCGAAGAGCCCGGTCTTTCGCGAGAATATCCCGCAGACCTGCGGCAAGTGCCACGGGAACGCCGAGATGATGGGGTCCTACGGCCTGTCATCGGGCATAGTCGATGACTACAAGCAGAGTGTTCACGGCCAGGCGCTTTTGGAAAGGCACAATCGCCAGGCCCCCGAATGCACTCGATGCCACGGAACGCACGGCGCCGCTCCTCCGGGCATTGGAGACGTTGCGAAGGTCTGCGGCCAGTGCCACACCAAGACGTTGGATTCATTTCGCAAGAGCCCACACAAGACTTTCATGGCCACGGGCAAGCAATCTGAATGCGCGAGCTGTCACAGCAATCACCGCATCGAACGCGCTTCGCACCAGATGTGGGCTACAAGCTGCACAGCTTGCCATCAAAGCAACACGCCCGAGGCAGATCGCGGGAACAAGATTCAAGCTCTGTTTCTGCAGACTGAAAGCGAACTTGATAAAGCTCGGGCCTCGATAGAGGCCGCCAAGCGCATTCCCCTTGACGTAAGCGACTACGAGACAAGGCTGTCGGATGCAAGAACCTATCTCGTCGAAGCCCGGCCCGTCAGCCACGATTTCTCTGTTGACGATGTCGAGGACCTCACCAGGAGAGCGCGATCAATCGCTCTTCAGGTCGAGTCCGATGTGCATCAGAAGATGGGAGTGTTTCGCGGGCGCACGATCGTGCTGACCCTTGTTTTGTTTTACATCTTGATAAGCATCGGCGTGGTTATCGGATTCCGGCGCAGGCTTGAGGCCAGGAGGATAGACCAGGGATTAAGTTCGACGGATCTGCACTGATCTCCGCGTGAATCCGTCGCACACGTCTGATGTGTGGTCTATTGGCACGTGATGAAAGACGAACCTTCAAAATTAGGCGCCTCGCTCCGAGAGCGAGCTACTCGAGAGAAGGAGAGCTTCTTCGGGCGGTGGCGCAGGTTCGTCTTCAGCGGAGTGTTGCTCCTTGGCGGCGTCATCCTGGTTTCCCTGCTGAGCATGGAGGTTACCTCGCAGCCGCAGTTTTGCGGGAGCTGCCACATCATGGAACCGTATTACAAGTCGTGGCAGACTTCCTCTCACAAAAACATCGCGTGTGTTGATTGCCATATTCCGCCGGGTATCACGTCTGAGTTTCGCAAGAAGTACGAAGCGCTTTCGATGGTGGTGAAATACTTCACCGGAACCTACGGCACAAATCCGTGGACAGAGGTCGACGATGCCTCCTGTCTGCAGTGTCACGAACGCAGACTGCTTGCAGGCAAGGAAGTCTTTCACAACGTGCTGTTCAATCACACGCCTCACCTCACAGAAATGAGGCGTGGGAAAAACCTGCGCTGCACATCGTGCCACGCGCAGATAGTGCAGGGGGGTCACCTCGAGTCTGGTGTTATGACCAGCCACATTACGGTCACCGAGTCCTCCTGCTTCCTCTGTCATTTTAAGGGGCAACAGTTCAATCAAGGCACGGCGCGATGCACCCTCTGTCACGAAGTGCCGGACAAGGTAGTCACCAAAGAGAATTTGCCCTTCAATCACGGCGACGTGAAACGCTTTAATATGCAGTGCTCGGCGTGCCACTCGAACGTGATCCAGGGAACCGGCGAGGTCCCGCGCGAACGCTGCAATACCTGCCACAACGATCCGCCACGGTTGAATCGCTATGGTGAGACCGAGTTTATGCATCAGACTCACGTGACCGATCATAAGATCGAGTGCACGAATTGCCACATTGCGATACAGCACAAATCGGTAAACACCGTGACATCGACCTCGACCAACTGCAGTACCTGCCACCGTGATGGCCATTCATCGGCTGCCGACCTGTACGCCGGCATCGGAGGCAAGGGAGTCCAGCCGATGCCGAGCAAGATGTCTCAAGCCGGCATACGTTGTGAGGGATGTCACTTTCTGCCTCAGGACAAGTTTGGAAGTCAGGTGGCAAAGGCAAGTGAAGTGAGCTGCATGTCATGTCACGGCGCCCGCTACGAGAAAGTGCTGGGCCGCTGGAAGGGGCTGGTCAGCGAGAGGTTGCAGAGCGCGAAGACCGAATGGATGCAAGCGCGCAGCTCTCTTCCGGCCGCGCATGAAGCCGGGCATGAGGAAGGACCGCTTGGCGACGCGTACGCGAATATTCAACTCGTCGACCGGGGGGTTGGCACACATAATGTCGAGTACAGCCTCGCGCTGCTCGACGCAAGTCACGACCTGATCAACCAGGCGCTGACAGGGCGTGGGCTAAGGGCCTTCGCTAAGAAATGGACCGAAGCTCCGTTCCAGAGCGCTTGCTTCAATTGTCATCGCGGTATCGAAGCGCAGACGGGACGAATCTTCAAAATCAACTTCGTGCACAAACCGCACATCACATCAGGCCTGCAGTGCGCAACGTGCCATCGCACTCACGAAGAGAAGCCCGCGAAAGAGGTGCTTCGATTTGGCCCCGAAGGCTGCGCGAATTGCCATCATCAGAAGCAGCAGGAGAATATGAACGCGTGCTTGCGGTGTCACAGCGATGTGTTAGGGCGGAAGATCAACTTCAAGACGAAGCAGTTTGACCACTCGTTCCACGTTAAGGATCTGAGTCAGAAGTGTGTCGATTGCCATCGGATCGGAGGCAAGATTCAACGCGGCCCGAACTTGAACACTTGCACGACGTGTCATCCGGAGGGTTGGAAGTAGCCGGCGTTTCTTGATGTGCGCCGTGAGATTGCCGAGCGGAGATTCAGCCATTGCAGCCCGCACAAGGCGAGGTGATGAGTAACGTTCAACCAGGCATTCTGGCTCCTGTTCCTGGATTGGCGCGGTATATGTTCTTCGCGCTGGAACCTGGATCACATCCCAGCCGATCCTTGCGTTCCCTGCGAGCACTCGCTGACGGTGACCGGATTGTCGTCGGGTTGGGGCAATCGTTGGTACTTGTGTTAGGCTGCAAAATCCAGGGTCTCAGGGTTTTCCCGCACGATCCCGCTAGCGGGTTCGACGTACCTTCGACTCCGGCGGCGTTGTGGTTATGGTTGCGCGGAGATGACCGCGGTCAGTTGGTGCATCTTTCAAGGTTGGTCGAACGAACGGCTTCGCCTGCCTTTCATCTAACTCAAGTCATCGACGCGTTCCGACACGGAACAGGGCTGGATCTGACGGGCTACTGAAGAGGATGGAAGGCATCGAAGATGGAATCTCGGATGCGTTGTTCAAGTTTACGCGGCCGGTGTCCGGAAGCTATTTCTGGTGTCCGCCGCTGAAAAACGAGCGCCTGGATTTGAGCGCGCTCAGTCTGTAATACGCTTCACCACAACGAGCAGCAACGTTTGCTTGAATGGAAGTTTGAGTGCCTGTTACTCGCGCCCGCTGGCGTGTACATTCTTTCATCGGAGGAGTGCGACCTATGGAAAACAAACCGGCCTCGCCCAAACGGCGGGAGTTTCTCGACTACTTACTCGGCACAAGCCTCGGCGCGACGCTGCTCGCGATCCTCTATCCGGTAATGAAGTTCATGATTCCGCCCGCAGTCACGGAGTCCGCGCAGAATTCCGTTGTGGCCGGCAGCGCGAAAGAAATCGCAGCCAACACGGGCAAGATCTTCAAGTTCGGCACCAAGCCCGGCATTCTGGTCCGTACGCCCGCCGGTGAATTGAAGGCTTTCTCCGCCGTCTGCACTCATTTGGATTGTATTGTTCAGTACAGTCCGGAGAAGAAACAGATTTGGTGCGCCTGTCATAACGGGCAATACAACCTGAGCGGGCAGAATGTTGGGGGACCACCGCCCCGCCCGCTCGAAGAGTACGTTGTAAACACTCGCGGCGATGAGATCGTCGTTTCAAAAGGATGAACAACATGAGAGCAGAAGCGCTTAAACTCTGGCTCGACGAGCGACTGGGCACCGACGCGCTCACGAAGCTTGCGCGCAAGAAAGAAGTCCCGGTCCATCGACATACGATCTGGTACTACTTCGGCGGCATGACTCTGTTCCTTTTTCTCGTGCAGGTAGCGACCGGCATCATGCTCCTCTTGTACTACCGGCCCAGCGCGGAAAATGCTTTTGAGAGCGTGCAGTTCATCATTACCGAAGTGCAGTTCGGCTGGCTCGTGCGCTCGATTCATAGCTGGTCGGCCAATCTGCTGATCGCCACGATGTTCATTCACATGTTCAGCGTGTTCTTCATGAAAGCGTATCGCTCGCCGCGCGAAATCACCTGGGTCTCGGGATCGCTGCTGTTATTCGTTTTCTTGTTCTTTGGGTTCAGCGGCTACCTGCTGCCGTGGAACAAGCTGGCGTTCTTCGCGACCAAGGTCGGGACTGACATCGCTGGAGTCGTTCCATTCGTCGGCAACTTCACGATGAGATTTCTTCGCGGCGGTGAGGATGTGACTGGCGCGACGCTGACTCGCTTCTTCGGGTTTCACGTGGCCGTGCTCCCCGCTGCAACCACGGTGATCCTCGGCGTTCACGCGCTGCTCGTTCAGAAGCACGGCATGAGCGTGCCGCCCGGCGTCAACAAACAGACCGTCAAAACGATGAAGTTCGTGCCGAACTTTTTGATGCGCGATCTGATCGGGTGGGTCCTGGCGATCGGCGCGCTTGCCGCGCTTGCCGCGTTGTTCCCGTGGGAACTCGGGGAGAAGGCCGACGCATTCGCCAGCGCTCCGGCCGGTATCAGGCCCGAATGGTACTTCCTGTTCATGTTTCAAACGCTCAAGCTGATCCCGCCAAAGATTCTCTCATTCGACGGAGAGATAATTGGCATTATGGCGTTCGGGCTGGGCGGTTTGTTGTTGGTGATCGCTCCTTTTCTCGATAGGTCGGCAGAGAACCGAAGAAGAAGCCTTCTGTTTACTGCCATCGGTCTGGTTGTTGTTCTTTACATCGTAGCCATGACGGTCTACGGCTATCTCGCTTAATGGAGGCCCTGGTGATGGATCCGCATTCTCGCTCTAATTCGCGCGCTCGAATCAACCGTTTTGCGAAGCTCTTTATCGCTCTCGCTCTCACCCTGGTATCCGTCTCACTGGCCGCCGCACAGAAGAAAGACTCGTGTGTTGATTGTCACAAAGACATGCAGGGTCCGCTGAGCGATCCGGTGACCCTGACCCGCGGTGACATCCATCAATTGCGAGGGCTTTCGTGCTCTGATTGCCACGGGGGTGATTCCTCTCAAGACGATCCCGGCGGCGCAATGAATCCGGCGAAAGGGTTCGTGGCTAAGCCAAAGCCGAAAGACATCCCGCAGTTCTGCGGCAAGTGCCACAGCAACGCGGAGTTCATGCGCAAGTTCAATCCAGTGCTGCGCGTCGACCAGGAGCGCGAGTATTCGACCAGCGTTCACGGTAAGCTGCTCGTGACAGGAGATCAGAACGTCGCAACCTGCATAAGCTGTCACGGCTTTCATGGCGTGCGCGCTGTCAAGGACCCGCAATCATCCGTCTTCGCCATGAATGTGGCCGAGACCTGCTCGAAATGCCACGCGAACGCCGATTACATGAAGAGCTACAAGATTCCGACTGACCAGTACGACAATTACAAGACCAGCGTCCACGCAAAGGCCTTGTACGAACGCCAGGATATTTCGGCTCCTACGTGCAACGACTGTCACGGCAACCACGGCGCGGTGCCTCCAGGAGTGGCTTCGGTTGCGAACGTCTGTGGCCAGTGTCACGTTCGTCAGTCGGCGTTGTTTCAGTCGAGCCCGCACAAGACGGTGTTCGACGCCATGCAAGTCGGGGAATGTATCCAGTGCCATAGCAATCACGGTATCCTGCCTCCGAGCGACGAGATGTTGGGGACCGGAGAGAAATCGGTTTGCACCAGTTGTCACTCTCAGGGTGACAATGGCTATCAAGAGGCCGGCAGGATGCGAGAGCTGATCGACGAGCTTGCGACTCGTATGAACAGCGCGCTTGAAGTCTTGACCAAGGCCGAGCGCGCCGGAATGGATGTGAGCCGTCCGAAGTTTGAGCTCACCGGCGCGAAAGATGCTCTCACTCAATCGCGAGTGATGATTCACTCATCCTCAGCGGGCGAAGTTGAGAAGATAATCTCGCCCGGACTTGAAGTTGCGGACAAGGACCAGAAGGCAGGGGAAGGCGCGCTGGCTGAGAGGAGCTTCCGCCGCAAGGGCCTCGGCGTGTCGTTGTTCTTCATTCTGTTTCTGGCTGCCGTGATAATCCTCAAGATAAGGCAAATCGAAAAGCGGCAATAGCCTGGGGTGAAGGTTGAAGAGGTCCGGAGAAGCAAGAGCATAACAAACCGCTGCCAGCCAGGCCCTCAATCTGCGTAAATCCGCGACTCCGCCTGTGAAATTTCCCGCAACAGCTCTGCTCGATCAGGCATATATCGCGGTTTTCCGCGATGATTCGGCGGAACGGTGATTGCCTTTCCTATTGCAGATGCCTCTCGGGGTAGTCCGATAGGAACGCTTATGAGTGCGAACGACACGCTGGAAGTGATTATTGATGGAACGCCCGTAACCGTCTCCCAGGCGGTGCTGGACAAGTACAACCAGCCCGGGCCGCGATACACCAGCTACCCGACCGCGCCCGAATGGGACGACAGCTTTGGCGAGACAGAACTGCGCCAGGCTTTTCGCGAAGCTAACGCGAAGCCTGATCCCGCGCCGCTCTCTCTTTATTTTCACATTCCGTTTTGTGAGTCCCTGTGCCTGTACTGCGGATGCAACGTCGTCATCAACAAGCATCACGAAGTTGCGCTGCCCTACCTCGCTCATCTCAAACGCGAGATCGACCGGACCAGCGCTGAAGTCGATCGTGCTCGCAAGGTTGAACAGTTGCACTGGGGCGGAGGCACGCCTACTTATCTCTCGACTGAGCAAATCGAAGATCTTTACTCTTACATTGAAACGCGCTTCTCCTTTTCGCCAACTGCCGAGGTCAGCATCGAGATTGATCCGCGCGTCACTACTGACGAGCATTGCCGCGTGCTTCGGCAAGTTGGCTTCAATCGATTGAGTCTGGGCATCCAGGATTTCGATCCTCTCGTCCAAAAGACCATCCATCGAGTGCAGCCTTACGAGGACACGAGACGGCTGTTTGATTACTGTCGCGAGATCGGCTTTGAAAGCATCAACATCGATTTGATTTACGGCTTGCCGCATCAGACCGCCGAAAGCTTCAGCGGCACAGTAGACAAGATCATCGCGATGAATCCGGACCGCATCGCGCTGTTCAGCTACGCCCACGTGCCGTGGATGAAGAAGCAACAGGGCAGCTTCGCGCGATTTCTTCCCGAGGGCTTCGAGAAGTTCCGTATCTTCACGCAGGCAATTAGCGCCTTGACCGCCGCAGGGTATCGTTATATAGGGCTCGATCACTTCGCGCGGCCCCAAGACGAAATATGCCGCGCGCAGGACGAGCGGACTCTGCATCGGAACTTTCAGGGGTACACCACGAAAGCCGGCTGCGATCTGTACGCGATGGGTGTGAGCTCGATCTCTGCCCTGGAAGATGTCTACGCTCAGAACTGGCGCGACGTGCAACACTACTACGAATCGATTGATGCGGGCCGATGGCCTACGATGCGAGGCATGCGAGTTAGCGATGAGGACAAACTGCGCCGCTCGCTTATCAATCGCATCCTTTGCCATACGGTAGTTGTGAAGTCGGAAGTCGAGCGCGATTTTGGAATTGATTTCAACGAGCACTTCGCGCCGGAACTTGTGCGCCTTCGTGAGCTGGAGCGCGACGGATTGGTGCGGCTCAATGATGGGCGCATCGAAGTGGCGCCGCTCGGCCGCGTGTTCATTAGGAATGTCGCGATGGCCTTTGATGAGTACGTGAATAGAGCGGAACCGGCACTCCAGCGAGTGTTCTCGAAGACCCTTTAGGTTAGCAGACTTCAGTCTGGCGCCGATGAGACGACTGCTATTTTGCTCTTTGGCGCCAACTGGAGTCTTCGCTACTCAGGAGACCAGCGATGTCGAAACCATTTCACATTCTCAAACACGAGCACCGCGTCATCGAGCGGGGCCTGCGCGCTCTGGACGGAGTTTGTATGAGGCTCGAAGGCGGAACCGCGGTTCCCGCCAGCGTCCTTTTCGAGATTATTGATTTCACCACTGCGTTCGCTGATCGCTATCATCACCGAAAAGAGGAGACGGTGCTCTTTCCTTTCCTTGAACGCCGAGGGATCCCCCGCGAAGGTGGTCCGCTCGGCGCAATGGAACATGAACATCAGATCGAACGCGAATTGATTGGCGACTTGCGCCAGGCCGCTGCCTTGTATCGAGAAGGCGACGTCACTGCCGCCACTCGTTTTGTCGAGGCGGCCCGCGCTTTTCTGCAGTTGTTGGTTGGGCACATCGAAAAAGAAGACAACATCCTCTTCAGGCTTGGCGATGAAATCCTCGACGACGAAGACAAAGCGGCATTAATCGAGAGCTTCAAGCAAGTCGATTCGGAATTAGGCGGACGCACTCCGGAAGACTTCGAGCGGATCGCTTCGGAGCTCGAGGAAAAGTGGGCGATGTAAGAGACACGGCCGCGGACCGCTGACGGCGATTGAAGAACGGCTATTGAAGAAAAAAGCGGGGCCTGAGATCTACGAGCGTCGACGGATCATGAGCAAACGAACCAGTTTGAGGATACCGAGAGAGCACGGCGCGTGGGCAATGCTCTATGTGCCGCTTGCGGTTGGGGCGCTTGTTGCCTGGAGCTTGTCCGTCCGGCTGCTGCTTCTGGCGTTGTCGGTGACTTTTGTTTTCACAGCGCGCGCCTCGCTTGTAGCTCTATTGCGCTCCCGAAATCGCGGTCGAGAGGACGATCAAGCCCGGCGGCTGACGATCGCTTACCTTGCGCTAGCGGCGTTGTTCGGCGCGCCTCTGGTATTTTTCTCTAGTCTCTATTGGCTGGTCCCGTTAGCAATTGCCACGGCGATTCTGTTGATTGTAAACGCGAGTAAGGCCGCGCGAGGTGAGGATCGCAGCGTCGCCGGCGAGATGGTGGCGATTGCCGGGCTGACGCTCACAGCGCCGGCAGCTTATTACGTTTCGCGCGGCGTGTTTGATGTCACGGCGATCTGGCTGTGGATGCTGTGCGCGCTGTATTTCGCAAGCAGCGTGTTCTACGTCAAGCTGCGAGTGACTACCCTCAACCCTCGAAAAGAAGAGGCCAGGCGGCAGTCCTGGAAACGCTGCGCTTTTTATCACACCTTCCTGTTCGCGTCGCTCGTCGTGCTTGCGATGACTGGCAGCCTGAATTTGTTTGCGTTGGCGGCGTTTTCACCGGTGCTGATTCGCTCATTTTGGTATCTCGCGAATCCGGTCCGGCAAAGCAATCTTCAGCGAGTCGGTTGGCTCGAGATAATCTACTCGATTGTGTTCTTGATCTTCATCACCCTGACCTTCCGGGTTTGACTTGCTGCAACACGCCGCTGACGTTGTGCATGTTGAAGTTCTCGTCTGCCGCGAAATTCAACATCACCCAAACTCCATTCTTCTAACGTCTGGAAAGAAGGCGTGCGCGGATGCCTGCTTGTGGGAAACGCTTTTCATTCTCGTCTCTGATTCGTGCGGACTCGGCTTCGCGCTGGCTGAGATAATCATCAACCTCGGTGCGGTTGTGCAGATAGTAGTTGACGACGGCGTGAACATCACCCAGTTCGAGGGTGGGGTAA
>JADGNW010000168.1 GCA_017883315.1 Blastocatellia bacterium
CGCCCTTGAACCCGCGAACCATGTCTTCAACGATCTTTTGCGTGGCCTCCAGGTGAAACAAAAGCCCATACGCTCGCTTTTCATAGGCAAACGCCTGACATTGCGTTTGAGCCGATGACGCCAGCGCCGCCGCTCCGGCGGGCAAGTCAAACACATCGCCGTGCCAATGATACGCGGTGAAAGAACGCTCGACTCCATGGAACACCCGGTCGGCGGTCGCGGCTTCCGTCAATGTCACCGGGAACCAACCAATCTCTTTTCGATCGCCCTTTCTGACTTCAGCGCCCAACGCCGACGCCAGGAGCTGGCTTCCAAGGCAAATCCCGAGCACGGGTTTTTCGGCCTTCAAGGCCGCCTCCATCAATCGAATCTCGTCCGACAAGAACGGATATTGGTCCTGCTCGTATACGCCCATCGATCCACCCATCACGACAAGACCCGCAGCGTCACTCATATCGCGTGGGACCGGCTCACCCTCGAACAAGCGAACATATTCTGCGTCTATGCCGCCATCTTCCAGCGCCTCGCCGATAACGCCGAGCGGTTCAGCCGCGAGGTGTTGTAGGGCATACACTCTTGGCATAGATGCGTTGGTTCAGAGTTCAGGGTTCGTGGTTCAGAGTTCGTGGTTCGTAGTTCGCAGGTGTTGAAACCTGGATCGGGGAACCCTGAACTCTGAACCACGAACCCTGAACCACGAACCCGAAACTCTGAACCGAATCCTTCACAACACGCTGAACACATCGAGTGCGTATTGAACCCGTCCAAACGGCGCGGATACCTGCACACCTTGCACCAAGTCTCGCACTTCGAGCAGAGTCTCGCGCGCGATTGCCAGGCCTTCTTCGCGAGCGGCATCTTTGTCGGTTATTCGCTGCATGCGTTTCAGCACTGACTTGGGCACGACTACGCCCGGCACTTCGTTAGCCAGGAACTCTGCGTTGCGATAAGACACCAACGGCCAGATGCCCGCCACTATCGGAATGCGGCAATGTTCGATGCGCTTCAGAAAACTCTTGAGCTGGTCGACATCAAACGTCGGCTGCGTAATCGCGAACTCCGCGCCGGCTTCTACCTTCCACTCGAAGCGCCGCAGCTCGTAATCGAGATCGACCGCGCACGGGTTCACGCCCACGCCGATGTGAAACGCAGTCGGCCCGCCTATCGGATTGCCGCCGATGTCCAGTCCGTGATTCAACCGGTTCACCATGTTCACCAGCCCGATCGAATCGATGTCGAACACTGCGGTCGCTTCAGGATAAGGTCCCATCTTCGGCGGATCGCCGGTGATGATCAGAAGGTTTCGCAGGCCCAGACCCGCCGCACCCAGCAAGTCGCTGGTCATGCCAAGCAGATTCCTGTCGCGGCAGCAGTAGTGAACAACCGTTTCGATTCCCACCCGTTGTTCGATGAGAGTCGAAACCGCGAGCACTCCCATTCGAGATTGAGCGCGCGGCCCGTCGGGGACGTTGACCGCATCGACGCCGGCTTCTTTCAACACGCGCACGCCTTCGAGCATCTTCGAAGGATCGCAGCCTTTCGGCGGAACGATCTCGACTGAAGTGACGAACTCGCCGGCGCAGATCTTTTTCGCAAACCGCGAGCGCTCTTCTCGCGGAACGACCCGCACATCGGGCGGCTTTTCTTCAGGAACCATCACGCGAACGGTCGAGCGTCCCGGCGAGAGCGCCGCTACGGCGTTTGCGATTTGCTTTATGTGTTCGGGAGTAGTGCCGCAGCATCCGCCGACGAACTTCGCGCCGGCTTGAATCAACCGCTTGGCGTACTTGGCCATGTATTCCGGCGAAGCCATGTAGAACATTCGCCCGTCGACCTGGCGAGGCAAGCCGCCGTTGGGTTGAGCCGAGAGTTTGCGCCGGGTGACGGTCCTCATCTTCTCGAGCGCCTCGAGCATAGTCGCCGGACCGACCGAGCAGTTCAGTCCGATCACATCGGCGCCCCATTCATCGAGCTGTGTAGTGAAAGTCTCGGGCGCGGTGCCGTAGCTGGTGTTGCCGTCGGTTTGGATTGTAATCTGGGCCACGATCGGAAGATCGCTTATCGAGCGAACGGCGAGAAGCGCCTGATGGATTTCAGCGACGTCGGAAAAGGTTTCGAGCACGAACAGATCGACGCCGCCTTCCAGCAGCGCTTCGGCTTGCTCACGAAAGATGGCTTGCGCTTCTTCCGCCGAAATCTTGCCGTAAGGCTCGATGCGAATGCCCAGCGGTCCGATGGCGCCCCCGACGAAGGCTCGTTCGCCGGCGGCTTCGCGAGCGATGCGAACGCCTGCGTGATTTATCTCATAAGCTTTGTCGTCGAGCCCGTAGCCGGCTAGCTTCAACCGATTTGCCCCGTAGGTGTTGCTCTCAATAATATCGGCGCCCGCTTTGACGTAGTCGCGTTGAACGCCAAGCACAAGATCGCGACTGGCAAGATTCAGCTCATCGTAGCAGCGGTTGATGTACACGCCGCGTTGATAGAGCATCGTGCCCATCGCGCCGTCGAAGACGTAGACTCGATCATCAGTGACTGCGTTGCGAAAGTCTTTCATAGGCTCGTAGTTCAGAGCACGTCTTCAGGCGGAATTCCTGAGCACCGAGCTCGCCCGGCTAAAGCCGGTACTCTAAACGTTCCCCAAAAAAAGCAAAGACCCCGCGCTAAACTGCGCGGGGTCGAATCCGGTCTGTTTAGCAGTTTTTTACGTGGAGCAATTTGCTTAAATCGCCACGATCAGATTGTCAACGAGGGCTAGAATACACTGACGCACCCGCGAGAGTCAATCATTGTCATAGTCTTAACCCATATCTCTTGACGGTGCGCTCTCATTTTGTGAGCATACGAGCGAGGGAGACGGATTGCGAATAGTTAGCCGAAAGGCTTTGAGGGAATTCTGGGAGAAGTATCCGGACGCTGAGATACCGTTACAATCGTGGTACCGCAGAACAAAGCAAGCCCGGTGGGAAAATCTGGCAGACGCCAGGCGTGATTTCCCTCATGCGGACCTTGTCGGCGTATGCACAGTATTCAACATCAAAGGGAATCACTATCGCCTAATTGCAAAGATTCACTTCAGGAACAAGAAGGTGTTCATAAGGAACGTACTAACTCACGGAGAGTACAACAAGGACAGGTGGAAAAATGACTGCGGTTGCTAACACTGAAATAGATCCCAGAAAATACGGCCGACTGCTCGCTAGGACTCTCCCGCAAGCTATCAGGACAGAGAAAGAGAATGAGCGGATGCTGGCTGAAGTTGACAGGCTCATGTCGAAGGCCGAAGAGAAGCTCACGCCCGAAGAGCATGCCCTCCTCGAACTTCTGTTTGCTCTGATCGAAAGATTCGAGGAAAAACACTATCCAATTCCTGAAGCGCCGCCGCACTCAATCATTCAATCATTGATGCAAGAAAGAGGGCTGCGCCAGCGCGATCTTGTGCCGGTGTTACGTTCGAGAGGCGTGACATCCGAAGTCGTAAGGGGAAAGCGCAAACCAAGTAAGGCTCAGGCGAAGGCCCTCGCCAAATCTTTCTCCGTATCTCCCGAGTTGTTCATTTGAGTCAATCTCTCAGGCAAAGACTTCCGCGTCAACTTCAGCAAAGAACTCATCGTGCAAACGCCGAACGACTCGATCGACGTCACTCTCATCAATCACGAAAGTCAGGTTTATCTCGGAAGCGCCCTGGCTGATCATGTTCACGTTAGTGCTCTCGATCGCCTGGAAGAGCCGGGCCGCGACGCCGGGCGTGAACTTCAAGTTGTCGCCCACTACGCAAACTATCGCTTTCTCCCGCTCGACTGTCACCTCCCCGATTCCGCTTAAGTCCAGCTTGATCGCCTCGAGCCGATCCGTGTTGTCCAGCGTCATCGACACGGACACCTCCGAAGTGGTCACAACATCAACCGAAGTCTGATGACGATCGAAGACTTCGAAGATCGTGCGCAGAAAGCCAAACGCCAGCAGCATACGCGTCGAGCTGACGTTGACAATCGTAACGCCACGCTTAAAGGCAATTGACCTTATTACATTGCTGGATGGTCGGGGCTCGGCGACGATCAGCGTGCCTTCACACGATGGATTCAGCGTATTGTAGATATGAACGGGTATTCTCCTCTCGACAGCCGGCAACACCGTGCTCGGATGCAAGACCTTCGCGCCGAAGTACGAGAGCTCGGACGCTTCTTCGAAAGATATGACCCGTATGCGTCTCGCGCCGGGAACGACTCGCGGGTCCGCCGTCATCAAGCCATCCACGTCGGTCCATATCTCAATCGCCTCGGCCCCGAGCGCCGCACCGATCAACGCCGCTGAGTAATCCGATCCGCCGCGCCCGATCGTCGTAGTGACTCCTTCCGCGGTTGAGCCGATGAACCCTTGAGCAACGGGAACGCGGCCGGACTTGATGATCGCCTCGAGAACCTCGCGAGTCCGGCGAGTTGTTTCCTGCATATCCGGCGCGGCCCTTGTGAAGCGATCATCCGTGATGATGAAGCCGCGCGAGTCGGCAAGCTCGGCCGGGATTCCGCGCGAGCGAAAAGCTTCGGCAACGATCACCGATGATAGCCGCTCACCAAACGAAACGATCGCGTCCTGGCTGCGGGCGGTGAGCTCACCAAGTGTAGCAACCGAACGAGCAAGGTCTTCGAGCTCAGCAAACTGACTCTGAACTTCGCGCTCGACCGTCTCGAGCGAGGGTTCATTCGTTCGGCCGAGCAACTCTCGTGCTGTTGTGAGGTGCCGCTCGCGAAGCTCGTTGATTCCCGCCAACACTTCATCGACGCGACGCTCCTTGGCGACCGCGGCTACGCGAAGCAACGCCTCGGTCACCCGCGCCATTGCAGAGACGACGACAACCGGCGCGCGGTCCACGCGGCCCAAGACGATTTCAGCGGCGCTATTGATTGCGGCCGCGTCCTGAACGGAAGTGCCGCCGAATTTCATGACGATCATGGGAATTAGGTTTCTCGTTTCCTGTGTCTAGTTTCTCGCTCGCCATCTGTAACCAAGCCGATTGCAGACAGCTCACGTTTATACCACGCGAACCCGGTAGTCAGTCATGTTGGTCATGAACTCAAACAAAAAAAGCCCGCGTCAAAGAACGCGGGCAGCCCCTTGCTCGAAAGGACATGCACAACAGGAGAAAGTACTTAGATCGCCGCGATCGAATCGAGGGCGAGGCTATGCCTTCTCGACCGCTGAGTTATGAAGCTTCATCGTTTCGCCAGCTACGCAATTCGGACCGATCATTCGCAACCGACGTGCAGGCTCTTCAACTCCGGGCGTCTCACCGCTGGGCGGGGTGGCCGTTTCTCAATGGCAACCTCCAAGCCGAAGTCTCGCAGATCTCGCGCCAGCACTTGTACCGATTCGGCAATGTAGGCCCTGAACCTATCGTCGGTGCCGTGATGTCTCCTCCTCTGAAGCAAGAAGGACATCAATTCTCCGTAAGTCTTTTCTTCATCAGTCCACATGATCCTGCTCCTTATTCCATCGCTCGATTTAGTCGCCCGCTTCGCTTAACACAGGTGAATGACTCGCGGCGGCGATCTCGAGGGCAAAGTCCGCTGCGGCTTCGTGAGCATAAGCCAGCTCACCATGCTGTGTAAGATCCAATCCTATCGCCTCTTCTTCTTCGGAGACCCGCAGCCCAATGATCAGATCTACGAGCTTCAATATGGCGGTCGTGCCCGCCGCCGCGATCAGCCACGCGAAACCGACCGCTATCAACTGGTTGATTAGTTGATGGGAGTTCCCGTCTACGGCTCCCACAGCAAGGGCGTTTCCGCTCGCGTCTTTGAAAATCGGATTAATCGCCGCAGTGGCGAAGACGCCGGTCAGCAACGCGCCTATCGTGCCAGCCGCTCCGTGAACTCCGAACACATCCAGCGCATCATCGTATCCAAGCTTCCGCTTGACCACCGCGGTCATCACGTAACAGACGGCGCCGGCGATCAGGCCAAGCAGTAGCGCCGAAGCCGGGCTCACGAACCCTGACGCCGGCGTGACGGCCACAAGACCGGCCACTGCGCCTGAAATCGCGCCCAACACCGACGGCTTGTTGGTCCTCGCCCATTCGGCGGCCATCCATCCAAGCGCCCCGGCCGCAGCAGCGAAGTGCGTCGCGACAAAAGCGCTTGTCGCAAGTCCCCCCGCTGAAACCGCGCTGCCGGCGTTGAAGCCAAACCAGCCGACCCACAGCAAACACGCTCCTATGAAGCTCAGGATCAGATTGTGTGGCGGAGCCTGGATAGTCGGGTAACCAATTCTCCGGCCGATATAGATCGCGCAAACCAGAGCCGAGACTCCCGAGCTGATATGAACTACGGTTCCCCCGGCAAAGTCCAACGCAGGAAAGCTTCCGCCTAGAGTCGCGTTGAGCAGCCCACCCTTGCCCCACACCATATGCGCAAGCGGGGCGTAGACGAAGAGCGACCACAGCACGGTGAACGCAAGCATCGCGCTGAACTTCATGCGCTCGGCGAAGGCGCCGGTTATCAAGGCAGGCGTGATGATCGCAAACATCAACTGAAACATCATGAAAGTCTGGTGCGGGATAGTCGGGGCGTAATCGGCGTTGGGCGCAATACCCACGCCTCTGAGAAAAATGTGGCCAAGACCACCAATGACGGCGTCGCCTTCGCCAAAGCACAAACTGTATCCGCACACGAACCACAACACCGTCACGACGGCCATCAGCACAAAGCTTTGCATCATCGTCGCGAGCACGTTCTTGCGGTTCACAAGCCCGCCGTAGAACAGCGCAAGCCCCGGCCCGGTCATCAGGAGAACCAGCGCGCAGCAGACCAGCATCCAGGAGTTGTCGGCAGATCCCTGCGCCGCGGCGACGGCGTCTTGAAGCTTCTTGATCTGATCGTCCCCGATGCTGCTTTGAGCATAGGCTGCAAGCGGGAAGCAAATGACCAGCACCGCACAAACAAGCAAACTGGATTTCTTCGTGAGCTTCATCAGCTACCTCCGAAAGTCGAATCGCTGGGGCCAATGCTCGCTGGGGCCAATGGCCGCATAGCCTTTGGCAACCTGTGTGCCACGCGCCAGAAGACTCAATGCACTCGCGTCGCGATGATTTTCTTGAGGTTTCTCGGCTGGAGCGAAGACAGGGCGGATTAGACGAACTACAAAATTGTCGGCATCACAACCTTCGCCGACAAAATTGTAAGAATGGCGTCTAGCGGAAGCGCTGACAGTCGATTGTGTACTTGTTGACCTTGTAGCCGAGTATTCGCTCGGTGGTGTCGAGAAGCTTCGCCGCTCGGGCGCGGTTGCCCCGAGCAGTCTTTAACGCGTCCTGGATCAAGTCCTTCTCGTAAGCCTCGATGGCCGCCGTCAGCGACAGCCGGGTCACCGTGTCGCTTGCCGAGGCGGTCTGGAGCGTGGGCGGCAGATGATGTCCGTGAATCACGTTGCCATCACACACCAGCAGCGTTCGTTCTATGCAGTTCTCGAGCTCGCGCACATTGCCCGGCCAGTGATAAGACGTAAGCATATCGATGGCCGGCGTTGAGATTCGCTTGATGTGCTTATGATGCTGACGCGCGTACTTGTCGACGAAATGCTCGGCCAGCTCGAGAATGTCAGGCCGTCGCTCACGAAGCGGCGGGAGATAGATCGTGAACACGTTGAGGCGGTAGTACAGGTCTTCGCGAAACACGCCTTCGCGTATCGCTCTCTCAAGGTCCTTGTTGGTCGCCGCGATGAGGCGCACGTTTGACTTGATTGTCTCGGTCCCGCCCAGGCGCTCGTACTCGCGCTCTTGAAGCACGCGCAGCAGCTTGATCTGAGTGGCCTGGCTCAATTCCCCGATCTCATCCAGAAAGAGCGTTCCACCTTCAGCCATTTCGAAGCGGCCTTTCTTGCGGCTGCTGGCTCCGGTGAACGCGCCCTTCTCGTAGCCGAACAACTCCGACTCGATCAAGCTCTCCGGGAGGGCCGCACAAGCCACCTTTATGAAAGGCTTGCTGGCGCGCGGCGAATTGTAGTGAATCGCGTGGGCGATCATCTCTTTTCCCGTGCCGGACTCGCCGCGAATCAAGACAGTGGTGTTTGTCGGCGCAACCTGCGAGATCTGCTCGTAGACCTGCCGCATCGGTCCGCTGTTGCCGATGATGTTCGAGAAGTCGTACCGCTGCTTGAGTTCCTGCCGGAGGTGAATGTTCTCGTCGAGCAAACGCTGCTTCTCGAGCTCGACCATCTGATGAACCTTGAGGCCTTGAGCGATAATCGAAGCCACGACCCGCAGGAACTTAACCGACCGGTCGTAATCTCGATCTTTCTTGTAGCGCAGCACGCCCGCCAACGCTCCGACCGATTTGCGGTTCAGGGTTATCGGCACGCAGATGAAGGTAATCTCTTGGCGGCTCAGCTTCTTCGTTTGGGCTGCGCGTCCCAGGAACAGCGGCTCATTACTCGCCTGCGGGACGACAACTGGTTTGCCGCTCTCGACGACTCGTCCGGTGATTCCCTCTCCCAACTGATAGCGCGCCCGCCGGCCTTCCGGCGTAAGACCACACGCGGCTTCGATGTAGATTTCGCGAAAGTCAGGACGAAGCAGCGTAACGGTGCTGCTGACAAAACCATGGTGATTCTCGAGTATTTCGAGGACACGGTGCAGGGCGGCCTTCTGGTCGAGCGTCCCCGACAACGCCTGACTGATTTCAACAAGCGTCGTCAGTTTTCTTATCTCACCGGTCTGGTCGGGTTTTGTAGCCATATCACTTCTGCCATCAATCCTACAGTATTGTCGTCTCCTGGCCAGCAGCCGACATTATTGTAGCTCGGCGGCCGTCCGTCAAATCATATATCGAAGGGTGGAGTGAGCTAATCGCCTGGCAATATGGGCCTAACAGGGGTTTCTGTGGCAACAGGCAAAGGTTTTATTGAGCAAGCTGTATTCCCTGAGCTCTGTTGGATGTTTTTTCACTCTCAATAACCAAATAACCAGCTTTGATCGCCAAAGTCGTCAGCTATGGTACTGGCATTGCTCTAGGCGAAGCAGCGTAGGGTCGTATGCGTTTTTGCTCCACTCTCTTTTTCGAATCGAAGCGGCTGGCCGTGACCCACTCCATGGACGCCCCGACGAACGCATATACCCACGCAGGAGACGAATGCCACACGAACGCTGCGACGACTTGCTGTACGACCCGCTCGACGAGCACGATGCGTGCGGGGTGGGATTCGTCGCCGATGTTTCCGGACGCGCGACTCACGACATCATTCAGAACGCGCTCGAGGCTCTTTGCAATCTGACCCACCGCGGCGCCGTCGATGCTGACGGCCGCACCGGAGACGGAGCAGGTCTCCTCACTCAGTTGCCTCACAAGTTCTTCCTGCGAGAAGCCGAGCGATTGGGGCATCGGCCTGACAGCGATCTGGCGGTTGGTGTGTTCTTCCTTCCTCGCGATGAAAACGCGGCCGCGCGCTGCCGCCAGATCACAACACGAGTCACCGAAAGCTATGGGCTCACGCCGCTGTGTTGGAGACAGGCGCCCGTCAATGAACGCGAATTAGGCTCAAAAGCGCTCGCAACGGCGCCACGCATCGAGCAGTTGATGATCGCCCGAGGCCGCGTATCGAAGGTCGCATTCGAGACCACTCTGTATCGAGCGAGGCGCGAGGTTGAGCAGCAGACCTCGGACATCGAGGGCTTCTACATACCCTCCTTCTCTTCTCGAACAATTGTCTACAAGGGACTGCTCACCGGCAGTCAGCTCGGACCGTTTTATCCTGATCTCAGCGAGCCGGACTTCGAAACGTCGCTGGCGGTGTTTCATCAGCGTTACTCAACCAACACGTTTCCCAACTGGTCGCTCGCTCAGCCCTTTCGCCTGCTGGCGCATAACGGTGAGATCAATACCATTTCTGGAAACCGGAACTGGATGCGCGCACGCGAACTCGCGAGCAGGAGAACGCAATCGACTGGCGATTCGTCTGAGCTCCAATCAGTCATCTGGAGTAAAGGCTCGGATTCTGCAAGCCTCGACAACACGCTCGAACTCTCCGTCAGGTCGGGCCGCGAGGTGACGGAGTCTGTGATGATGCTGATCCCGGAAGCTTACGAGAAGTCGAATGAGATCTCCCCCGAGCTGCGAGACTTCTACGATTACGCGGCGCGCCTGACGGAACCGTGGGACGGGCCCGCGGCGGTTGCGTTCACTGATGGACGAATCGTCGGCGCTGCCCTCGATCGCAACGGGCTGCGCCCGGCGAGATACGCGGTGACAACGGAGGGCCGGGTGGTGGTGGCTTCGGAAGCGGGCGTCATCAACCTGCCTCCCGAGATGATCGTTCAGAAGGGACGGCTTGGTCCGGGACAAATGATCGCAGTCGATACCGAGTTGGGCGCTCTGCTTACAAACGATGAAGTCAAGCGGCAGGTAGCAACGCGACGCCCATACGCCGAGTGCGTAAGGCGTTCGTCGATCAAGTGCCCCGACCTCAAAGCTGATCACACCAGGTTGATCGACGACGAACGTGCGTTGATCAACCGAATGAAAGGGTTTGGTTATACCGTCGAGGACGTCGAGAGAATCCTGTCGCCTATGCTGACCGAAGGTAAGGAACCGATCGGCTCGATGGGTGACGACACGCCGCTCGCAATCCTGTCTACCAAACCGCGTTTGCTGTACTCGTACTTCAAGCAGCGATTCGCCCAGGTCACCAACCCGGCGATAGATCCGATCCGTGAGCGCATGGTGATGTCGCTGACAACTCTTCTCGGCTCACGCGGCGACCTCACCGCCGAGCCGCCTGCTCACGCACAGTTGATCAAGCTATCGAGTCCAATTCTCTCGAACGTTATGATCGAGTGGTTGAGCCAACAGAGCGGACTAGGCCTTCGTGGTTCAATGTTGCCTGCGGTTTTTGATGCCGGCCATGGCGGAGATGGCTTGGAGCTAGCGCTCGACGATTTGTGCGAGCGCGCGAGCGTCGCGATTGAAGAGGGCTGCTCGATCCTGATAATCGATGATCTGGCGGCGAGCGAATCTGAAACACCCATACCAATGTTGCTCGCGGTCGGAGCGCTTCACAATCACCTCATCCGCGAAGGTCAGCGGCTGCGCGCGAGCCTGGTCGTCCGCACCGGCGAAGCGCGAGACGATCACCACATCGCCTGCCTTATCGGTTTCGGAGCCAATGCCGTCAATCCCGCGCTGGCCTTCGATGTGATCGCTCGCGAAGGTCCGAAGCGTGGCCTAACCGTGCGCGATGCGCTGAGAAACTACAGACGCGCCCTCGAAGACGGACTGCTCAAGATCATGGCCAAGATGGGGATTTCGACGCTGGCCGGATACTGTGGAGCCCAAACCTTCGAGATCGTCGGTCTCGACAGACGTCTCGTCGAAGCCTATTTCAGCGGCGCCTTGTGTCGATTGAGCGGCATCGGCCTTAATGAAATCGCCGGTGACGCTCTGCGTTTTTTCGAGGCGGGCTGCGCGCAGACCGAGCCGGCGCTCGAAGACGCCGGTTTCTTCCGCTATCGATATGGCGGTGAATATCACACCTTTAACCCGGCAGTTTTTCGAGCCTTGCACCGCGCTGCAAAGGGTCGTGACCCCGACGAATTTGCGCGATACACCGGGGAAGTGCTCGGGCGGCCGCCTGCCACCCTGCGAGACCTGATCGAGTTCCGACCGGCCTGTCCGATAGCGCTCGATGAGGTCGAACCCGCTGAGTGTGTGCTCGCCCGGTTCTCGACGTCGGGAATGTCGCTTGGCGCGCTTTCGAAAAAGGCTCACGAGACTCTGGCCATCGCGATGAATCGGCTCGGCGCGAGGAGCAACAGCGGCGAAGGCGGCGAAGACAGCCGCCGGTTCAAACGTAGACCCGGAGGCGATCTCGCAAACAGCAGGATCAAGCAAGTCGCATCGGCCCGGTTCGGCGTCACTCCTGAGTATCTCGTCTCAGCCGACGAGCTCGAGATCAAAATCGCCCAAGGCTCGAAGCCGGGTGAAGGCGGACAACTGCCGGGCCACAAGGTCACCGCCGAGATCGCCACCATTCGGCATTCAACGCCAGGCGTGACATTGATCTCACCTCCGCCGCATCACGACATCTACTCGATCGAGGACCTGGCGCAACTGATCTATGACTTGAAGCAGATCAACCCCGAAGCTCGCATAGCGGTCAAGCTCGTGTCCGAAGCTGGAATCGGCACGATCGCGGCAGGCGTAGCCAAAGCCGGCGCGGATGTGATTCACATCTCCGGTCACGATGGCGGCACGGGAGCTTCGCCGCTCGGATCGATAAAGAACGCCGGGACGCCGTGGGAACTGGGGCTCGCTGAAACTCAACAAGCTCTGGTGATGAACGGCCTGCGCGAGCGCGTCCGGCTTCGAGTCGATGGCGGACTTAAGACCGGCCGCGACGTGATAATCGCGGCGATGCTCGGCGCCGATGAGTTTGGGTTCGCCACCGCCGCCGTGGTGGCGCTTGGTTGCGTGATGGCCAGGCAATGCCACATGAACACTTGCCCGGTCGGTATCGCGACTCAAGATGCGGCGCTGCGGCGAAAGTTCCCCGGAACTCCCGAGATGGTTGTGAGCTTCTTTCGAGCGATGGCCGAGGAGATAAGGCAATTGCTCGCCGACATCGGCCTCCGTTCGCTCGATCAGGTTGTCGGCCGCAGCGACCTCCTGTCGCAGAAGACCGATCTGAAGCTGCCACGGCGCGCGAGCATCGATTTGGGTCCGCTTCTTCGACGCGCAGATGGAAACGGGCTCACCGCTTCGCGCCTCATCGATACGCCCGCTCACAACTCGGCTGGCTCGCTTTCGAACGCAATCGAGGAAGCATGTTCAGAGGCTATCCGCGATGGCTCGACAATCGCAGCGGCGTTTGACATCAGGAACACGGATCGTGCGATCGGCGCGCGGATCGCGGGAGCTATCGCTCGCCGTTACGGCGATGCGGGACTCCCTGACGCAACGATCAACCTGAGCTTTGCCGGCTCGGCTGGCCAGAGCTTTGGCGCGTTCAACATCGCCGGGTTGAGGCTGACACTGATCGGCGAAGCTAACGATTATGTCGGCAAGGGCATGTCGGGAGGCGAGATCGTGATTCGCCCGCCGGATGATTGCTACTTCGACTGGTCGCAGAATGTGATCATCGGCAACACGGTGATGTACGGCGCTACGGGCGGGACGTTGCTGGCTGCCGGGCGGGCGGGCGAGCGATTCTGTGTTCGAAACAGCGGAGGAGTCGCCGTCGTCGAAGGCGTTGGAGATCACGGGTGTGAATACATGACCGCGGGAGTCGTGGTCGTTCTTGGAGAGGTAGGTCGAAACTTCGCGGCAGGCATGACCGGCGGCGTAGCGTTCGTGTTCGACGAGCTCGGCGACTTCCAGACAAGATGCAATCGGGAACTCGTCGAACTCGTGAGAGTCACCGAACACGAGTCTCAGACTCTTCGCTTGTTGGTCGAGAGGCATTACGAAATGACGAACAGCCCTCGAGCCCGCCAGTTGCTGTCCGACTGGGAGCCCGAGCGCAATCTCTTCTGGCAGGTTGTCACTCAGGCCGAAGCCACACGGCAAACGAGAGCTGAGTTACCGCACGTGAGCGTTGCGGCGGCTTTTGAGCTATCCACTCCTGTCGCAGTGGCCGACTAGAAGTTTAGGGTTCAGAGTTCCAGGTTTAGGGTTCAGGGTTCAGGGTTCGTGGTTCAGAGTTAGGGTTCGGAGTTTGGAGTTTCGCGTTCATGGTACACACATAAGATCGGCTAAGCTATCCTTGGCAACGCCACCTCGAAACCCCGAACCCTGAACCCCGAACCCTGAACCGAATCGCCGTCAAAGAAAAAGTGCTTGACCTCACCTCTGACCAAGAGTATATCTATGAACCTGACATTGGATCTCTAAAGGCTTATGAAGAGCACGATACGTGATTCCTATTGCATCTGTTGTAGCGCGCCAGGGGCGCGCACGCGTAGAGCCTTTAGTGGAGGTCCACTGTGAATGCGACCTGAGACGTAAGCTCAATAGCGAGCTTTAAGCTCAACAGAGTTTTCAGAAAACCCACTATCGGCTCTGCCGGTGGTGGGTTTTTCTTTTGTGCGCAGTATCTGAGCGAGCAATGAACGACGGCAACGCAACAGGCAAAGTTCTCTTGATTGGCGCTGGGCCAGGTGATCCGGAACTCCTCACGATCAAAGCGGTCAATGCGATCGCCGGCGCCGACGTGATCGTCTACGACTACCTTGTGAACCCCGAGATACTCGCGCACTCGCGACGAGGAGCTGAGTTGATCTACGCCGGCAAACGCGCGGGCGAGCATTCGATGTCGCAAGACGAGATCAACCAAGTCCTGATCGCTCGCGCGCGTCGAGGTCAGATAGTAGCGCGGCTTAAGGGTGGCGATCCGTTCATCTTTGGCCGTGGCGGTGAAGAAGCTGAGGCGCTTGTCGAAGCTGGAATCGGTTGGGAGGTTATCCCGGGAATCTCATCGGGCGTCGCCGCTGCCGCTTACGCGGGCATCCCGCTCACTCATCGTGGCTATTCTTCAAGCGTGGCGTTTATTACAGGTCACGGCTCTGGTACAGGTTTCAGTCGGGGCGTCGATTGGCGTGTTGCGGCACACGCTGCGGACACTCTGGTGATCTTTATGTGCGCCGACACTATCGCGGCGATCGCTCGAGATCTCGTTGCAAGCGGCCGGCGACCAGCAACCCCGGTCGCGCTCATTCGCTGGGGTACCTATCAGCATCAAGAGGTCTACACGGGGACTCTGGACGATTTGATTGGCATCGACGAAGCCGGCGGCCTGAGCGTCGAACCTCCGGCCATAGCCATCGTCGGCGAGGTCGTCGCGCTTAGCGGCAAACTCAACTGGCTTAATAGCGACGCATTCGCGCTGAGTCCCATATCAAACATTGCCGTAGCCGGCGCAATTAGCGATTCAGTTGAGGAAGTATCTTATGCCGCAAGCTGTGACTGACATTGTGAGATCAGGATCACCGGCCCAGTCTGGGCTTGTTGAAATGGGCATGTCGAAAATGATCGAGACCCGGTTTCGTCGCGCGACTGCTGGCGCGCAACGGGATAGCAGTACTCGGCACTGCTACCCCTCTATACCAGCGGTCGCGCGACGATGTTCTCCGCATTGAAAGGCAGACAATGAGCAACATCGAAGAAATCAAGAGGCGAAAGGATGGATTGGACGCGCTGTCCGACATCTATCGATTCGCAGAGCTAGGCGAACACCGCATAACCGCAGAAGACGAAGCTCTCTTCAAATGGTACGGGGTTTACACCCAGCGGCCGGCAGAAGACGGCTACTTCATGGTGCGCATCCGAATACCCGGCGGGCAGTTGAACACAAGGCAACTCCTGGCGATCGCGGAGCTCTCGAGCAAGTTTGGCAAGGGTCTAGCGGACATAACCGTCCGGCAAAACATCCAGCTTCACTGGGTGAGGATCGAGAACATTCCGGCAATTCTCGAGACGCTCGATCAAGTTGGTCTGACCACCACGGATGCCTGCGGCGACACGGTTCGCAACATCATCAGTTGTCCGGCCGCGGGAGTCGATGCGGATGAGCTTTACGACACGACGCCGTTGATACGACGCGTGAACGAATTCTTCGTAGGCAATCGCGACTTCTCTAATCTGCCTCGCAAGTTCAAGATCGCCATCACCGGTTGCGCGCTTCGATGCGTCTATCCTGAGATCAACGACATAGGTGTCTTCGCGGTGAAGGACAACGGGAGAGTTGCGTTTCGCGCTCGCGTGGGAGGCGGGCTTTCAACTACGCCGCGATTCTCAAAAGACCTCGGCGTGCTGGTTGAGCCTGACCAGGTAGTCGAGTTGTGCGCGGCCGTCGCCGCGGTGTTTCGCGACAATGGAAACCGAGAGAATCGAAAGCGCGCGCGGTTGAAGTTCCTCGTCGAGCAATGGGAGATACCGCGCTTTCGGGATGAAGTGGAAGCGCGGCTCGGGTGGAAGCTTCGGCGAGCTGAACAACTGGAAGCCCCGCCGGTCACTGCGCGCGACCGTTCGCATCTGGGAATTCATCGACAGCGAGGAGACTCGCTGCATTACATCGGCGTAGCGATTGTCGGCGGCAGGACTTCCAGTAAAGAGTTGAGACTCCTGGCCGAGCTTGCGGAGAGACACGGCCGCCGCCGGGTTCGCACGACAAACACGCAGAACATCATTCTTCTCGACATCGACAGCGACAATCTTGAGACGATGAAGCACGATCTAAAGTCAGCGGGGTTCGACTACGAACCTTCGTGGGCAACGCGCGGCTTGATTGCTTGCACCGGCATTCAGTTTTGCAAGCTTGCGATAGCCGAAACCAAGAACCGCGCGCGTGAGCTGGACCAATATCTCGCCGAGCAGGTTGATCTGGAAGACCGTCCCCGGATCAGCGTGACGGGTTGTCCAAACGCTTGCGGACAACATCACATTTGCGACGTCGGACTCGAAGGCTCGCTGACGACGATCGATGGAGTGAAGAAGGAAACGTTCCAGGTCTTTCTCGGAGGCGGTGTCGGCGGCCACGAAACCTTCGGCCGAAGAATCGGCGTGCGGCTGCCGTCCGATGAACTCGCGGGATCACTGGCGCGATTGTTCACTCGTTACAAAGAAGACAGAATCGCAAGCGAGACGTTTCAGGAATTCTGCCTTCGTCACAGCAGCGAGGAGCTGACAGGCTACCTGCGTGCCTCGGCCGCTGTTGCTGATGGTCAAGAGAACTGGCTGCGCGAGCACGAGCCGTCACTTGGAACTGCGGGAGATTGACGGCTTAGGGCGATTCGGGGAAGGCTCTATGCAGCGCCATGTTCGATGTCCGCGATCATCTTACGGACTGTCTCAATCAACGGCGGAATGCGTTCCATACAAATCGTGTAGAGCTGCTCGGTATCCACATCGAAATAACCATGCGCCAGAACATCACGAAGGCCTATCGCCCCGCGCCATTGCACTTGCGGATAGCGCGCAAAAAGATTGCCTTCTGTTTGCCGATCAATGTTTTTGAACTCCTCGCCGGCGGCGATCAGGATCATACAGATCGCATCCATACTGTCTATTCCAGCATCGCTGGTTAAGAAATCGCTTGGTTGCGAGATGCCGGCGCAACGACGGGGAATTCTCTCTAACGCCGTCAATACGGATTGCAATCTCTCCACCAATAAATTGGCGTCAGACATAGGTCACCTCGCGTTCAATTCTGGCTTTAAGACGTGGATTCATGGCATCTCGTAGCCGAATAACATCCACGCGGTGATTCAGCAAGGCTTCCAGATCCTGTTTTAGCATGGCGGTGATGAACAGATCGGGGCGATCAGTTTGGAAAACCACATCAACATCGCTGTCAGGTGTGGCTTCGTTTCGGGCGTAGGAGCCAAAGTAGCCCAGCGCCCGCAAATGGTACTCTTCCGCGTGCTGTTTCATGAAAGCCTTTAACAAAGCGCGCAGCCGTTCAGTTGATAAAATCTCGTTGTTCATATTCCTAACTCTACAATGGGCATGGTGTTGTTGCCGAAGATGTGCACCACCGTGCCGTTTGTTCCGCGGCTAGATTGCATGCGGGAACAGAGATGTCCTCGCTAGAAGGACCAAATCAGGCCCTGCTTCAGATGCTCCTCAATTTCAATGTCTGCCCGTCTAACGTGAGGGTGATTAGCAAGGACAAGGCGCAATAAGCGAATCGCCGAGTAGGCGTCCAGAACGAGCTGACGCTGGTCGTGAAAGTACTTCTGATCAAACACGTCCTCGTTTATTGCATGCGCCGGGCTCTGCCTCAGATTCCTGACCCGCTTGAGTGTAGCTAAAGCTTCGTTGATATCCTCCCACGTATTAGCGTTGAAATATGTGCGAATCCAGTCTTCTAACATGGCGAGGGTACCGCGCCGCTGCACAACTACCTTGCCGTCTTTCCGCTCTTGTTCTGTTTCTCCCGGTACATCCTCTTCGAAAAAAGCCTTGTTGATGTTATCGGAAATCATCTTATCCAACGTGAGTACGAAGTCATTGAACTCTTTTAGAGTCGGTCGAACAAGAAAGGCAAATCCTCTTGGTTTATGATCCGCGAAGTCGTGCCGAAACATAGGTTGCCGTCCCATAGCAGCGGCCATTGCATTGATTACGCGCAACTCCGCGATAAACGCGTTAAAGATGGATATTCTCTCTCCAAAGTCGCCGATGATCGTGTTTCTGTAGTAGTCAGGATGAAGTCGATAGACTCCCTTCAGAAGCTTTGCTCGCCATACCTGTTGGTGCTCTGGCGTAAGGTCTGACAAGTACCTCAGAAAGACCGCGACCGCTCGATTGAACGATTCATCGTAGGCAAAGCCAAAGGTGTCGAGCACAATTTTGTCAAGGTCAGCCGTGGACTCCGATTCATAGTAATTGTCGGAGATACATATGCTACCGCGGATGTCATCATTCTCATAAAGGTAGCGAGGGTCGTTCCGATAATACTCAAGAACGGAGAGGTCAAATGCCAGATGCACGAGTTGCGGCTCGCCGAGTGCCAGCATCCGCGTAAACGGCCTATCCGCCAAATGAGAAGCCTGGACAACAGATTCTAGGTGACCCGGCAACGGGTAAATGCATCCCGCCAAAAGCTGATCGCTCGCAATCTTCTCTAGTTGAACCTCGGGTGGATGATCAGGTAACGCTCGAATATTCGGATTCGGATGGACATCGCCAAAAACCACACTAGCCTTGCGTTCCTTGATGAGCATACCCAGTGACTTACGAACAGAGGGATCCGCAGCTCCTAGAGCGGCACGCAGACTTCCATAGGGTATGCCGTTGAAGTCGTGCGACTCAAGGTAGAAAGTTGTTACTAAATCGAGTATACGTTTCTTCAGACTTGTTCCCACTCCACGCTCCAGTGAGAAGTTAGACACAATATGGCCCGCACGCTTGATCTTTCACAAAAAGCATCAATGAACTCTTGGATATGATATACCCTGACGCCAGCAGACTGTACGACTTTTGTCATGGTGAGTTCCGAGGAACACAGCACGCCCGGTCAGTGCGGTTTGATTTGTTAGAGTTGAAACTTGTGTTTACGCTTCGGCGCTGTCGATTTGGTTCTGCGGTCGTCGAGCGCCGAAACCGTCTGATTGTAATTGTCCAGCTTCGCGCTTCATTATCCCGGCAGCGGGGCCGACACGTGCTCGTGAACGATCAGCCATTTGCTGCCGCGCTTCTCCCATATCGCCGTGTGACGGCACTCGAGCTCCATCGCTCCGCCGGTCTTCGGTGTGGCTGAAAGGTGAAACGTAAGCGTCGTCCACACCACCGTTCCTCGCTGAGTTACCTTGAGATCAGCATTGGGAGTCAGCTTGCCGCTCGACATCGTTTCGGTGAACGCTTTCATCACGCCCGCTCGATACTCGCCCCATCCGTTGTATTTGAGCGGCGCGACGTCGAAGAAAATCAGATCGGCATCTTTGGCGTAATACTTCGCCGCTTTGTCGGGGTCGAGCGTGCTCCAAGCCGTGTAGTACTGATCTATCATCGTCTTGAACTCGGCTTCCAGAGCCGTTTTCGCGTGACCCGGTTTCTTCTGAGCTGACGCGGACAAAGCGATCAGCAGCACTGTAGTCGCAATTAGTACAGTTCGAACCATTGGGTTCTTAGTCATCGAGCCCTCCGTGTTATGAGTGATGCCCGGTCTACGCGGTTAATCCGCAAACTGGATTTCAGAACGTTATCACAGTGCTTAATCCGTGTCTCGCTCAATCGAGTCGACTGTCCGACGAACTTCAGTTTGTCGTCGTGCGGGCTAATTGTCGACAAACTGAAGTTTGTCGGACCTCACTTTCTTGACACCCCATATCTGCTTTGCTAGATTCGGCTCTTAAGGCAACTCACCTGCGGCGCCACAAACCGCGCGGCTTTATGAATAGAAAAGACCTTTATTTCATCGCTGTCGCAGTCGGCATAATCGCCCTTTTCACTGTCCTCTGGATGATCGGTCGCAAGCCGCCCCCGTTGACGGCGCGAGTCGAGCACGCCGGCATGTCTCGTAACACGCCGCGCGAAACATGCTGGAGCTGCCACACACCGGATTCAAGCTCGTGGACGCGTCACCCAAAAAAGGGCAAACCGCCTGACAAGACGACGCCCTGCTCCGCGTGTCATAAGTTCCCCGAACCGCAAGTTGCCGCCTTGTTTCCTAGTCATAAAAAGGAGGGTTGAATTCATATGGTCAAACCGGCAACTAAAGTAAGAGCCGAACAGTATCTCAACTACATCGGCGGAGAATGGGTAGCGCCGAAATCGGACCGCTATCTCGACAACCGGAACCCGGCCGACACGCGCGAACTCGTAGGACGGTTCCCCGCTTCGAACTCCGAAGACGTCGATCGCGCGGTCGATATCGCAGCCGAAGCTTTTCGGACGTGGCGTAAAGTTCCTGCGCCTCGTCGCGCCGAAATCCTCTTCAAAGCCGGCGAAATACTCATCCAACGCAAAGAGGAATGCGCGCGCGATATGACTCGCGAGATGGGAAAGGTGCTGAAGGAGACCCGCGGCGATGTGCAAGAAGCGATCGACATGACCTACTTCATCGCTGGCGAGGGTCGCAGGCTTCATGGTTACACAACAAAAGCCGAGCTTCCCAACAAATACGCGATGTGCTCGCGCGAACCGATCGGTGTGTGCGGGATGATAACTCCGTGGAATTTTCCGATGGCGATTCCCTCGTGGAAGATTCTGCCCGCGCTTGTGTGCGGGAACACGGTCGTGATCAAGCCGGCCGAATACACACCGCTGTCGACCTACAATCTGGTATCAGCCCTGATCGAAGCCGGCATACCTCCCGGGGTGCTCAACATAGTCGCCGGCCGCGGCGTTGAAGTCGGCAAAGCTCTTCTCGAGCATTCGAAGGTCCGACTGGTGTCGTTCACGGGCTCAACTGAAGTCGGCCGCATGATCGGCCAGGCGTGCGCAGCAACCGACAAAATCTGCTCGCTTGAAATGGGTGGCAAAAACGCAATCATGATCATGGACGACGCGGATCTTGATCTCGCGCTCGAAGGCGTGTTGTGGGGAGCTTTCGGCACTACCGGTCAGAGATGCACCGCGACTTCCCGGGTTGTTGTCCATAAGAAAGTAGCAAAGAAGTTCGCGGGCATGCTCGCCGATCGAGCCAAACACTTGAAACTTGGGCCCGGTCTAAATGAGAAGAACGACGTCGGTCCCGTGATCAATGAAGAAGCGCTCGAAAGCATTCTCGGATACATCGAGATCGGCCGCCGCGAAGACAAAGCCAGGTTGATATGTGGCGGGCACCGCGCGGAGAAGGGCGATCTGAAACACGGCTTCTTCATCGAGCCAACCGTATTCTCAGAGGTCACCGCTCAGATGCGAATTGCCCAGGAAGAGATTTTCGGTCCGGTTCTTTCTGTAATCGAATGCCGTGATCTCGATCACGCAATTGAGATCGTCAACGGCGTCAAGTACGGGTTGTCGGCGTCGATCTACACACAAGACACCAACCGGGCTTTCCACGCGATGGAAGACGTGCAGACCGGAATCTTTTATGTGAACGCGTCGACGATCGGCGCTGAAGTGCACCTGCCGTTCGGCGGAACGAAATCGACGGGGAACGGGCATCGCGAAGGCGGCACTCAGGTGCTCGATATCTTCTCGGAGTGGAAGGCTGTCTACGTGGACTACTCCGGCAAGCTTCAACGCGCGCAAATAGATTAGAAGAGAGTCAGTAGTCCGTAGCCCGATTTACGAGGCTTAGGTTACTGACTACGGACCACGGACTACTGACCACGGACTACTGATTACTAACCACTGACAAAGGACTACCATGATTGTCGGATTACCAAAGGAAGTGAAAGACAACGAATATCGCGTGGGACTCGTGCCTGCGGGAGTTAAGGCGCTCACCAGCAAAGGCAACAGAGTACTGGTCGAAACTAAAGCCGGCGACGGGTCCGGCATTAGCGATCAAGAGTACATGACCGCTGGCGCTGAGATAGTTAGCTCGGCCGAAGAGGTCTGGTCTATCGCCGAGATGATAGTCAAGGTCAAGGAACCCATCGCTTCCGAATACGGATTCCTGCGCGAAGGACTCATCCTGTTCACGTACTTGCATCTGGCGCCGGCGCGCGAGCTAACGCGAGCGCTGCTCGACGGTGGCGTGACCGGTGTCGCTTACGAGACGATCACCAACGATCAAGGTCATCTTCCGCTGCTCACACCGATGAGCGAAGTGGCCGGGCGAATGTCGATACAGGTTGGCGCGACTTATCTTGAAAAGATCAACGGCGGACGCGGCGTGTTGTTGGGGGGCGTGCCCGGCGTTGCACCCGGTCGCGTGACGATAATCGGCGGCGGAGTCGTTGGAACCAACGCCGCGAAGATCGCCGTTGGTTTTGGCGCTTCGGTCATCATCATCGACCGAGACCTTGAGCGGCTGCGTTATCTCGATGACATCTTCGGCAGCAATATTCGAACACTGGCGTCGAACCCTTACACGATCGCTGAATCTGTGGCGGCATCCGACTTGGTCGTAGGCGCAGTATTGGTGGTGGGCGCGGCGGCGCCCAAGCTGGTGACGCGCGAGATGCTGCGCGATATGCCTCGGGGATCGGTGATAGTCGACGTGGCGGTCGATCAGGGAGGATGTATCGAAACTACAAAACCGACTACGCATAGTCAGCCTACTTATTACGTCGAGAACGTTCTTCATTACGGAGTGACGAACATGCCGGGCGCTGTTCCGCGAACTTCGACTTTTGCGCTGACAAATGCGACGATGCCCTTCGCCTTAAGACTTGCGAAGTACGGCGCGGTCGAGGCGATCAAGAGAGACCCACATTTGAAACGCGGAGTGAACACGTACAAGGGGAAGGTTACTTACCAGGCGGTTGCCGACAATCAAAGCCTTGAGTACTCGCCAATCGACACACTGATTTAAGGGTAGTTGCTCTCAGGCCGCCGGAGTTCACGGTTTGATTCTCAATGCCACGAGAGATCCAGCGCGGCTTCGTTCTTCGCGGTCACTGTCCCATCCTTGAGACTCGCTTCCCACATCGCAACGTGCTCTCCACTCGAATCCGCATAACCGAACTCAACCGCGATCGGCGCATCAGTCTCTGACGGAGGCTTGGCTCGCCAGCCTTCTATCGTTATCGGCTCGCCTTGATCGCGACGATAGTAGATCGTCGTGTAGAGATACTGCTGCAGGGTGAAGTTTTCTTTTCGCGAGTTGCTTTCCTTCACTAAGCGAATGGCTTTTTGAGCCTGGGGCTGACGACGCTCGCGCACGAGCACAAACGCGTCGGCGGCAACTATCAAGACCGGCACGAAGACGAAAACAAGCTTCGGCCAATTGGCAGGTAATCGCATTGTTGTCTCGAACCGTTTCAGCTTTCTTCGTGACGCGGGATCATCGCGCCGCAGCGGGGGCAATCTTCATCAAGTCCGTCTATCGACACTCGGTAACCACACTCGGGACACGGGCGCTGGTTGATCCGCTGCTCGACCATCGCATAAGTGGTGAGCACGGCTCCAACAATTACTATCGCGAGTATGAGCCACAGCGTGTTCACGCTTTCAGCCGCTACCCTTGAGGAACTTCTGAGCGGCCGAGTAGTTAAAGAAGGCTGCCATTGCGAAAATCACGGTCGATCCCGCGGTGACTACAAGCAAAGGCGTGCGGCCGGCTTGAAAAGCATCGAAGCTCAGATAACCAAACACCAACGCAATCAACGCGCAGATGATCGCGTTTCTGTTATAAGCATAGCCGGTCTTTTGAGCGGCGGTTCGATTGCGCCGGATCAGCTCGTTGAGCGCCCGGACTTCCGGTTCGCAGTCGCCCGCGCAGGCGACACCATTTCCGACATCGACCGCGCAAGTGTGACAGAGCGCTTTGTTGCAGTTCTTACAAATCGCTACCGCGTCGACGCCGTCGTGATTGAAGCACTTCATAGTTCAGAGGTGGCCAGACTAACACTATGCGCTCGCATTCGCCCCAGCCATCCGCAGGTTCTCATTGAGTTGAGCGTCTCGGCGAACGCGCCATATCTTGCTGTCGAGATAGTAATGAGTGAACGCGCCACCCCAAATGAAAGCCATGAAGAAACTGTCGGGCTTGACGATCGTGTAATGCGGTATGTGATAGGCCGCGCCGAACAGCAGCGCGAAACCGATGTAGCTCCAGACGCTCTTGCTTATCACCGACGCCGCGCCGTAGTTCTTCGAGCCCTCGCGCGCGTACTTGTTCTGGTTGTGAAACCAGATTATGCGATGGTACTGAATGTTGTGATAGATCGTCAGAGTCGCGACCGCAGCCAGCGCCCCAGCCGCCGCGGGCTGCACGGGCTCAAGTAGTCTCAGGACGATCCAGTGCATAGGCAACGCGGCGGCGAGCAAGAAAAGCTTCGGCGCGTTCACCGGCTGCTTCAAATAAAGTCTTTGAGCCTGGCGTCCTACGAACAGAATCAACGACACGACAAAAGCTGAGAAGACCAGGGTCTCAAACCACCAGACCGATTCGGACTGCGCTGAAAAGCCCATCGTCTCGAGCCGTTCCCTGGCTGCATAGCTGTGAGTAAGGAATCGAACAAACGGATAAGTCATGCCCAGCAAGATGAAGGCGCGGTCAATCAAGTTATCAATCTCCGCAAGGTCGTTGTTTTTCTTCTTGTACAAAATCATGAAGCCGTAATGCTGCTTCACCAAGTGATAGTAAGCCCACAGCGATGCAAAGAAAAAGAACACCGGCCCCCACGCTTCGGTGCCGAGCAGCTTTACCCGACCGGCCAGCACCAGCGCGGGCCCGAGCAGGAACAGAGAGAGGGTTCCATAGTAGAGCTTCGCGCGCTTCCGCCTCTCTTCATTGTCGGCGTACGTTCTCGAGATCGTCCCGAAGACGTGCGGCCCGTCGAAACCCAGCGCCCATATCCAGGTCATGATCATTACCGACAGGCCAAACTTAACCAGGACAAGATTCGCCGCGAGAAAGGCGTAGCTCGTGACGACACTACCGATGAACCAGATGAGATCATCCTTCTTGTTGATGATCCAACCGAAGGTGACCGGATTCTGTCCGCTCTCGCCTACAGCAACAGCCGCCGATGCCATACTTCCTCTCCTTTGCGCTTCACGGCGTGAGCAACTTTGCCTCTAGCGTGAAAACGCAATGACCAGTTTTTCAAAAACCGCTGGGTGAGCGTGCGTCATCCTCACTTCTGTACTTGCATGCTAATGAGACTCGCTAACTGCTTCAAGCTCAAGGCCGCGCCTAGTCTATCAAACCAGCACGCCGTCTCCAAAGCCGATCTCTGACTGATTGGCTTCTCGCGAGCGGGTCCACTCGAATTGTTCGTCGTCAGCGATGTTGCTATTCTGCCCCGAGACGCCCGATCCTCAAGCGGATCAGGCTCGGGCTCGCTAGTGCGTTTTGAATGGAGGAACGGTGACCAAATCAATCGAAGAGTTCAACGAGTACCGCAAGCAAATGAATGAGCGCATACTCGGCAGCGATCACCTCGGCATCAAGCGGTTCTTCGCGCTCGATCATCAAGCCTACGAAGGTGGCGCGCTCGATTCGAAGACGAAGGAACTGCTCGGACTTGTAGCTTCGCTGGTGCTCAGGTGCGATGACTGCATCACTTATCACGTGTTTCAATGCGTCGAGCAGGGAGTGACTCGCGAAGAATTCCTGGATTCTTTCAACGTGGCGTTAGTCGTCGGCGGGTCGATAACAATCCCGCACTTGCGCCGCGCGTTTGAGAGGATGGACGAGGCACTCGCAGAAACGAAGTCCTAAACGAGTACGCTCTACAAACCGAAACTTCGAAGCCTACAAAACCTCGCGGCGAAGTTGCGGGAACACCTTGGCCACCTTGTTCAGCAAGTATTCGCCGTACGTGCCGCTGAAGTCGTGAACGCTGGCTCGATCCCAACGCTTGTCTTTGTCGTCGTCGATCGGCGTTGCTACTTCGATCGGTCTCACTTCAGCGTTGAAGTTCGGATCAAAGAAGAACGGAAA
>JADGNW010000169.1 GCA_017883315.1 Blastocatellia bacterium
GGAGATAACTCAGGGCTGGAGATCGAGCTAATAGCGCCGATCGCGATGGAGAAGGGTTTGAGGTTTGCGATCCGGGAAGGCGGGCGAACGGTAGGCGCCGGCACGGTCGCCGAGATTATCGAGTAGCTGGCCGACATCGTCGGCGGGCGGGGATTAAGATGTTGAACGAAAAAATAAGAATCCGGTTGAAGGCTTATGATTACCGAGTGCTTGACCAGTCAACCGCAGAGATAGTTGACACGGCCAAACGGACGGGCGCGCGCGTGGCGGGACCGATTCCGCTGCCAACGATCAAAAACAAGTACACCGTGTTGCGCAGCCCGCACGTGGACAAAAAGTCGCGCGAGCAGTTTGAGATTCGAACGCATAAGCGGCTGATGGACATACTCGATCCGACGCCTCAGACGGTCGACGCATTGATGAAGCTCGATCTTCCGGCTGGAGTGGACGTCGAGATTAAGGCCTTCGGCAAGGACCACAAATAGATTCGTCCTTAGTCCGTAGTCAGTAGTCCGTAGCTCTAACGCTGCGGCCACTGACTACGGACCACGGACCACGGACTAAGAATTATGGTCAACGGAATAATCGGTAAGAAGCTCGGGATGACGCAGTTGTTCTCGGAGGACGGTTCCGTAACACCGGTTACGGTCATCAAGGCTGGCCCGTGCATAGTCGTTCAAAAGAAGACCGTCAATACCGACGGCTACGACGCTGTGCAGCTTGGGCTGGTCGAGGAGAAGCCGCCGCGCAGAATCAACAAGCCGACTGAAGGCCACTTCAAGCGCGCCGGTGTGCCGCCCACTCGAGTGCTTCGCGAAGTGCGCACGGAAGCCAGCGACGAAGCGACCAGCGTCGGCGACAAGATACTCGTCGACATCTTCAACGAAGACGATGTTGTTGAAGTGATCGGTAAGTCGAAGGGAAAAGGGTTTGCCGGTGTTGTCAAGAGACACGGATTCGCAGGCGGCGTGGCCACTCACGGGTCGATGTTTCACCGGGCGCCCGGCGGCATCGGAGCTTCGGCCTATCCGTCTCGTGTTATCAAAGGCACCAAGATGCCGGGTCAAATGGGCAACGTGCGTAAGACGATTCAGAACCTTCGTGTGGCTGCGGTCGACGCGGAGAATAACCTTCTGATGATTCGCGGCGCGGTTCCAGGACCAAATGGATCGTACGTGTTGATCAAGAAGGCGCAGTTATGAAGAGTGATGCGTGAAACGTGATCCGGCGTTCAGAGTACCGACTTTAGTCGGCCTTTGGAGTCGACGTCAGACCTAGCCGACTAAAGTCGGTACTCTGAACGCCCGATCACTTTGGAGACGATATGCCTGTTGTGAAGGTAAAGAACTTGAAGAGCGAAGAGGTGGGCGAGCTCGAGTTGTCCGATGAAGTGTTCGGCGCGCCACTCAACAAAGGACTGATTTATTCGGCGGTGAAATGCTACATGGCAAATCAGCGCGCAGGAACATCGGCGACGAAGACTCGCGGCGACGTAAGGGGCTCGGGCAAGAAACTCTGGAAACAGAAGGGCACTGGCCGCGCGCGAATCGCCAGCTTGCGGAGTCCGCTTTGGAAAGGCGGAGGAAACGTACACGGACCTCAGCCTCGCGACTGGTCTTATAGCATTCCGAAGAAGATGCGCCGCGGCGCGATTCGATCGGTGCTTTCCGAGCGCTTGCGCGAGGGCGGACTGATCATAGTCGATACCTTCGAGTTGCCGTCGCACAAAACCAAAGAGCTTGCGACGACGCTCGATGTGCTGGGACTCAACGGGCGAACGCTGGTAGTCGACTCGACTCGCGCCGGCAACCTCGCGTTGTCATCACGCAATCTGCGGGACGTTACTTTGATTTCGCCAAGCGACGTGAACGTTTATAACCTTCTCACGCACGAGCAGGTTGCGCTCACCAGCGAAGCGGCGGCCCAGCTGGATAAGCAGTTGAGCAACCGTTAGGAGAAGCTCAGATGAAGAGTATTTGGGATGTTATTAAAGGGCCGGTCATAACCGAGAAGGCGCTCACGATGAAGGATGAGCCCGAGTCGATGGGTCGCGCCGGCAATGATCGTCAGATGCTCACGCTGAAGGTCCATCGCAATGCGACTAAGCCTCAGATCAGGCACGCGATCGAGAAGATTCTCGGGGTCAAAGTTGAAACCGTGCGCGTGGCCAATTATCGCGGCAAGGAGAAACGCATTCCTACGCGACGCGAGACTGGGCGCCGGTCGGATTGGAAGAAGGCTTACGTTACGCTTAAGTCGGGCGAAAAGCCGATCATGTACGAAGACGCGATCTAATTTCGAATTGCGAATCTCGAATTTCGAAATGGAGTAGTGATGGGGATCAAGAAACTCAGACCAACGTCGTCGGCGAGACGGTTTCAGACGTACCTCACCCACGAGGAGATAACGACTAGTACTCCGTACGAGCCGCTGCTCGAGCCGAAGAAGCGGATCTCCGGCCGTAACAACGATGGGCACATCACGATGCGCCGTCGAGGCGGCGGAGCCAAACGGCTTTATCGCATCATCGATTTCAAACGTGACAAGACCGGCATCCCGGCGAAAGTGGCGACGGTAGAGTACGACCCGAATCGCTCGGCGCTCATCGCGTTGCTTCACTATCTGGATGGCGAGAAGCGATACATCGTCGCGCCCGTCGGATTGAAAGTCGGACAGACGGTCGTGTCGGGACCGGATGCGGATATCATCGCCGGGAATGCGCTGCCGTTGAAGGCAATCCCTCTGGGCACGACCATTCACAACGTCGAGCTTCGGCCGGGCAAGGGCGCGCAGATGGTCAGGGCAGCGGGCGGCGCGGCCCAGCTTGTTGCGAAGGAAGGCGATTGGGCGCAACTGCGATTGCCGAGCGGTGAGATACGCAGAGTGCACATCGACTGCTTCGCGACTATCGGACAGATTGGTAATATCGAGCACAGTAATGTGTCCCTGGGCAAGGCCGGCCGCAATCGTTGGCTGGGGCGCAGGCCTAAAGTGAGGGGCGTCGCGATGAACCCTGTGGATCATCCGCATGGCGGCGGAGAAGGCAAGACCTCCGGCGGGCGCAACCCGGTAACTCCCTGGGGCCAGCCCACGCGCGGGTATAAGACTCGCAACAACAAGCGCACCGATAAGTTCATCGTGCGACGAGGGAAGAAATAATTCGTCCGTAGTCCGTGGTCCGTAGCTTGAGTACGGCTACTGACTACGGACCACGGACTACGGACTATCAGTTATGGCAAGATCGATAAAAAAAGGGCCGTTCATCGATGAACACCTGAACAAGGCGATTGCGAAGCTGAACCACGCGAACGAGAAGCGAGTCCAAAAGACTTGGTCTCGCCGGTCGACAATCACGCCTGAGATGGTGGGCCACACAATCGCCGTGCATAACGGGAAGAAATTCATCCCCGTTTATGTTCAGGAGAACATGGTCGGTCACAAGCTCGGCGAGTTCGCTCCAACGCGGCAGTTCAAAGGGCATCCGGAAAAGTCTGACAAGACGGTGAAGCGGGCGCCGGGAGGTAAGTAAACGATGAAAGCACGAGCAGTCGCAAAATACATCAAGGGTTCGCCGCAGAAGGCGAGGCTCGTGATCGATTTGATTCGCGGCCGCGGCGTCACCGAGGCATTGGCGATGCTGAAGACGTCGAACAAGCGCGCGGCCAAGCCAATCGAGATCACGTTGCGATCGGCGATAGCTAATGCCGAGCAAAAGGCTGATCAACTCAACGTGGCGATCGACGTCGACCGGCTGAAAATTTCAAGCGCAGTGGTGGACCTCGGGCCGACCAAGTTTCGGCGGCGGGTTCGCCCTGCGCCGATGGGCCGCGCTTATCGCGAACGGCGATGGCAGAGTCACATAACGATAGAGGTGGAATCGGAAAAGGAATAGAAGGCACAAGGCAGTACGCAGAAGGCAGTCTCTGCTTTCTGCCTTCCGCCTGCTGCCTTCTGATCAGGAGGAATCGTGGGTCAGAAAGTTCATCCGTATGGATTCAGATTGGGCTTCAATCGCGGTTGGCATTCCAACTGGATCGCCAAGCGCGATTACGCCGAGCTGCTGCACGAAGACCTGAAACTCAAGAAAGAGCTGAAGGGCCGGTTTGCAGGCGCAGGAGTCTCGCACATTGACGTCGAGCGCGCGGCTAACAGGCTGAAGATCATCATCCACACTTCGCGGCCCGGCATCATCATCGGGCGGAAGGGTTCGGAGATCGACAAGCTCAAGCAGGAGATCAAAGACCGCACTGGCCGCGAGGTCTTCGTCAACATTCAGGAGATTCATAAGCCTGAATTGAACGCGCAACTGCAAGCCGAACAGGTCGCTCAGCAGCTCGAGAAGCGAATTGCTTTTCGTCGCGCGATGCGGCGGGCAGTCGAGAACGCTCAGCGATTCGGCGCGCAGGGCATTAAGGTGCGTGTGTCAGGGCGGCTGAACGGGGCCGAGATCGCGCGGTCCGAATGGTACTTGCAGGGGCGGCTTCCGCTGCACACGCTGCGCGCGGATATCGATTATGGATTTGCCGAAGCGCACACGACGTTCGGAGTGATCGGGGTCAAGGTTTGGATCTACCGCGGGGACGAGATGACTGTCAGGCGCGCGGTTCAGGCAAGAAAGCAATAGCGTCGTCCATGGTCCGTAGTCAGTAGTCCGTTGCGCGGACCACTGAACGACGGACTACGGACTACGGACTACGGACTAATATGGCTGAATACAAAATTCCAAAACGGATGAAATACCGCAAACAGCAGCGGGGGCGTATGAGCGGGGTTGCGACGCGAGGCGCCAAGATCTCTTTTGGCGAGTACGGGCTGAAGGCGTTGGAACCGGCTTGGATAACTGGCAAGCAGATCGAAGCTTCGCGCGTTGCGATGACTCGCTTTGTGAAGCGCGGCGGAAAAATCTGGATTCGGGTTTTCCCGGACAAGCCGATAACAAAGAAGCCTGCGGAGACTCGCATGGGCAAAGGGAAGGGCGCGCCTGAAGGTTGGGTCGCGGTCGTCAAGCCCGGCCGCGTGCTGTTCGAGATGGAAGGCGTAGATGAGAAGACCGCAATCGAAGCGATGAGACTCGCCGCTCAGAAGCTTCCGATCAAAACGAAATTCATCTCGCGTAAGGATCAGGAAGGAGGCGGGCTGGTATGAAGGCCGAAGAGTTGAGAGATCTGTCTGACGATGATCTGCACGCCAGGGTGAACGAGCTCAAGGAGTCGCTTTTCAGAATGCGATTCAAATTGTCGCTTGGCAACACCGACGTGGTGAACCAGCTTCGCGAGTCGCGCAAGGACCTGGCACGAGTCAAAACTCTGTTGCGTCAGCGCGAGCTTGCGACATAGAAATAGAAACCGAGAAGGACGGGTATGGAAGAGAACATCGAAGTAGGCGCGACCGAGACCGCCGACGAAAGCGCGAGCGCGGCAACGGAAGAAACCAACGAACAAACTGGGGAAGAAACTGCGTCTGTGCCCGCCGCGGTTGCCAGACATCGCCGCCAGGAGAAGGTGGGATTGGTCACCAGCGACAAGATGCTGAAGACTGTGGTTGTGCGTGTCGAGCGCCAGGTTCAACATCGCAAGTACAGACGCTACATCCGGCGCCGGACGAAGTTCATGGCGCACGACGAGATCGGCGCGCACACGGGCGACATCGTGCGAATAGTCGAGACTCGTCCGCTGTCCGCGCGAAAGCGCTGGCGGGTTGTTGAAATAGTCCAAAAGGCGAGATGAGCGATGATGTGTGACAGGTGATGCGTGACATTCACGGGTCACTAATCACGAATCACGTGGAGAACAGCTATGGTTCAGATGAGATCAATCCTTGAGGTCGCGGACAACTCCGGGGCCAAGCGCATCGCGATGATACTGCCGGTCGGCGGGCATACCGGCTCACGCGCCGGTCTTGGAGATGTCATCACCGCATCGGTGAAAGAAGCGTCGCCCGACGGAGCGGTTAAGAAGGGGCAAGTAGTTCGAGCGGTCGTGGTGCGAACACGAAAAGAGACGCGGCGAAAGGACGGCACTTATATTCGGTTCGATCAGAACGCTGCCGTAATAATAAAGCCCGACAACGAGCCGGTAGGAACGCGCGTGTTTGGACCGATCGCTCGCGAATTGCGAGACAGACGCTTTATGAAGATCGTGAGTCTTGCACCCGAAGTGATTTGATTAGTCACTCATCACTCGTCACTAGTCATTGGCCCATTGAGCGGCACCACGGCAATGACTAATGACGAATGACCAATGACCAAGGACTAGTGCAATGAACATCGAGCTTAATGTTAGAAAAAACGATCGCGTGGTAGTGATTGCCGGCAAGGACAAAGGCAAGAAGGGGCGCGTGATCGAAGTGCAGCCCGCGAAGCACAGAATCATTGTCGAGGGCGTCAACATGGTAAAGCGCCACAATAAAGCAAACACGCGACGGGGGATCCAGGGCGGCATACTCGAGCGTGAGTCGCCCGTCGACGTTTCGAATGTGATGGTGCTCTGTCCGCACTGCGGGGAGCCTACACGCTCGGGACATCAGGTGCTGGAAGACGGCAAGCGCCACCGGGCTTGCAAGAAGTGCGGCGCCGCTATTGAGAAGCAGTAGGAAGATTGTGGGAATTGTTGTCGCTTTGAATCGAGCTTATTCGTGATTTAGCATACTGAAGGCGATCTCCCACATCGCATCAGTTAGCGAGGTGAATACAATGGCAACCAGACTCAAGGAGCGGTACAAAGACCAGATCGTGCCGGCGCTGACCAAGGAGTTCAGCTACAAGAACACGATGGCCGTACCACGGTTGGAAAAGATAGTTCTGAATATGGGCGTGGGCCGCGAGGCGCAGACCAATTCCAAGGTGTTTGATCAGGCGGCGATGGAGCTTTCAACCGTCAGCGGACAGAAGCCGGTGATTACAAAAGCCAAGAAGTCGATCGCCGCGTTCAAGCTCCGCACGGGAATGCCGGTTGGCGTTTCGGTGACGTTGCGCGGCGAGCGGATGTTTGAATTCCTCGACCGTTTCATCAACGCCGTTCTTCCGCGTGTGCGGGACTTTCGTGGCGTTAGTCCGCGAGCGTTTGACGGGCGGGGGAACTACACCATCGGAATCAAAGATCAGTTGATCTTTCCGGAGATCGACTTCAACAAAGTTGATAGAACCCGAGGCATGAACATCTCGATCGTGACGACGGCCCGAACTGACGAGGAGGGTCGCGCTCTGCTGAAAGAGTTCGGCATGCCGTTTACGAAGTAGCACGGACAAACTATGGCTAGAATTTCTTCAGTGTATAAGGCGAATGAGCTGAAGCGGGCTCTCGACAACGCCAAGCGGCGGGTCAAAGAGCAGCAAGGCAAGTCAAACAAGAAGGCGATCAAACGCGCCAGGGCGACGGGAATGAATCTCAATGTGTTTACATCGCGCGTTCACAACCGCTGCAGACGTTGCGGACGCGGGCGAGGGTACCTTCGCAAGTTTGCGCTTTGCCGTTTGTGCTTCCGTGGACTCGCGTTGGAAGGGCACATACCCGGCGTCACGAAGTCGAGTTGGTAAGAGTGAAACGTGAAACGTGATTAGGAGACCGGGAGGTCTTAATCACGCATCGCGCATCACGCATCAGGAGACGTATGACAGATCCAATTGCAGATATGCTGACTCGCGTGCGAAACGCGTATGGGGCCAAGCATCAGAAGGTTGATGTGCCGCTTTCGAAAGTCAAAGTCGAGATCGCGCGAATACTGAAAGAAGAGGGCTTCATAAACAACTACAAGATAATCGGTGAGGGAGCGCGCCGGAACATTCGCGTTTACCTGCGCTACGGACCGAAAGGTGAACAGGTCGTTTCCAAGATCGAGCGCGTGTCGAAGCCCGGTTGCCGCGTTTACGTGAACAGCACGTCGGTGCCGAAAGTGCTTGGGGGAATGGGCATCAATATTCTCTCGACCTCGCGCGGTTTGATGACCGACCGGCGCGCGCGCCGCGAGAAAGTTGGAGGCGAGCTGCTCTGCCGAGTTTATTAGTTTGTGAGCTTGCGCGGGCGTTCCTCCGTGGGCGCCCCTCGATTGTCGAGATGTAGTACAGGCTAACAGGGGCGCCCACGGAGGGACGCCCGTACAGGTCGGAGTTGGTGTTATGTCGAGAATAGGTCGAAAACCGATAGCAATTCCAAAAGGCGTGAAGTTCAAGATCGAGGACGGCACGGTTGAAGTTTCCGGTCCGAAGGGAACGCTTGCAGTGCCGATGCCCGCGGGCATCAAGTGCCGAGTCGAAGGTGAGCAGCTTCTCGCCGAGCGTGAGTCCGATGATCATGCGGCGGTGCACGGGCTGGCTCGCGCGCTAGTGCAGAATGCGGTGACCGGAGTTACCGATGGCTTCACCCGGCAGCTTGATATCGTCGGCGTGGGCTACAAGGCTGAGCGTCAGAAGGACCGTGTGCTGTTCAATCTTGGTTATTCGCATCCGATTGAGTTCCCACTGCCCGAGGGGATCGAGGTCAAGGTCGAGCGCGTGAACAAGCCAATTCAACAATATCAAACCACGCTCACGATAACCGGCATAGACCGGCAACAAGTGGGCCAGGTGGCTGCCGACATGCGTGGGCTCCGGCGGCCCGATCCTTACAAAGGAAAAGGCGTGCGATACGCCAACGAGGTGTTGAAGCTCAAGCCCGGCAAGACTGGGAAGTAATGCAGGCTTCAGCCTGTGCCGCTGAAGTGACGGTGATCATTGTCGCCGCAATCAGCGATCGAGGTGAATGAGAAATGGGAAGAAAGACAAGCCAGGAGATAAGGCAAGCAGTTCACGGGAGGATTCGCGACAAGATCGCAGGATCCGCAGAGCGACCGCGGCTAGCAGTGTATCGCAGCTTGCATCACATTTACGCTCAACTCATCGACGATGCGAAGGGCGTGACGCTGGTGTCGGCTTCGACGGTCGAGACCGCATGGCGGGGACGAACCGGCGGCAATATTGCGGCTGCTAAAGAAATTGGCAAACTGATCGCCGATCGCGCGAAAGAAAAGGGCATCAAGCGAGTCGTGTTTGATCGCGGCGGATACATTTATCACGGCCGTGTTCGAAGTCTTGCGGAAGCCGCGCGCGAAGCGGGCCTGGAGTTTTGAATTGCCGATTGCCGATTGCCGATTTAGAGAGGGGCACGTCGCCTCGCCAATCGGAAATCTGAAATCGACAATCGGCAATCGATTGGGGAGATAATGGAACGAATAGAAGCATCAGGCCTTGATCTCAAAGATCAGGTCATTTCAATCAACCGCGTGACTAAGGTAGTCAAGGGCGGCAAGAACCTTTCATTCGCGGCATTGGTCGTTGTCGGAAACGAAAACGGCGTTGTCGGCTTTGGTTCGGGCAAGGCTCGCGAAGTCCCGCTGGCAATCAAGAAGGGCATCGAGGCCGCCAAGAAGAATCTGGTGCGCGTGCCTCTTGCCGGTTCGACGATCCCGCATCAGACCCTGGGCGTCTTCGGCGCAGGCCGTGTCCTGCTCAAGCCTGCGCCCGAAGGCAAGGGCGTGATCGCAGGCGGGCCGGTGCGTGCCGTCATGCAGTTGGTCGGCGTTCGCGACGTGGTGACCAAGTCAATAGGCACTTCTAATCCGCACAACGTAGTGCGCGCTACATTTGAAGGTCTTAAGAGTTTGAAGGATCCTGCTGCGGTAGCGCGGCTGCGAAGACAGATGGGTGAAGAAGCCCAGATTGTGTGAAGCTTGCGTGAAGACAGAGCAACGGGCTAAGAGCAACGCGCAGAGCCGAGAGGAGATCGAGATGGCGACGGGCAAAAGCAAAGCAGCCGAAGGCAAATCCAAGATAAAGGTTCAGTGGTATCGCTCAACTATCGCGACTCCAAAGGCGCATAAGGAGCTTGTGCGCAGCCTTGGGTTGACGAAATTGAATCAGATTGTCGAGCGACCCGACTCGGCATCGACGCGAGGGATGGTGAAGAAGGTCCCGCACCTCCTGAGAATTGTTGAGTAAACGCGAAGACACTTCGGGAATTTGAGATTGAAGACCGAAGGCGGAGTTAGTGATGGCATTAGGAATACACAACATAGGAGCGCCCGAGGGCGCAAACAAAAATAAGAAGCGAGTCGGGCGCGGACCAGGCTCAGGACACGGCAAAACATCGACGCGCGGCCACAAGGGACAAAAGTCACGTTCGGGTTATTCAGGTCGCGCAGGTTTTGAAGGCGGGCAGATGCCGCTTCAGCGAAGGTTGCCGAAGCGCGGCTTCACCAACATCTTCAAGAAAGAATGGATCGAGGTGAACATTACCGATTTGGAGCTGCGATTCGAACCGGCCGACAACATCACTCCCGAGCTTATGGTCGAGCGCGGGATGATTAGCAAGGGCAAGCTCGCGCGATACCACGGGGTAGTTGTGCTTGGAAAAGGCAGCGTGACAAAGGCGCTCAATATTACCGCCCATCGCTTCAGCAAGGGAGCTCGTGAAAAGATCGAGGCTGCCGGCGGCGCGGCGACGCTGGTTGCCGCGCCAGAGGCAAAGGCTGAATAGATCCAGGTTCAGTTAGCTGAAGACAGGTAAGCACTATGATCGAGAACTTCATCAACAGCGTCCGCAACATTTTCGCCGTTCCTGATCTGCGCAGACGAGTTTTCTTCACGCTTGCGATGCTTGCGATCTACCGTTTCGGCTCGCACGTGCGCACACCAGGCATCGACCCGGACGCTCTCGCGGCGCTGTGGGAGCGAGGCGACTTGCAACGCAGCCTCGCGGGAGTGATGGACCTTTTCTCAGGCGGGAACTTCAAAGTCGTCTCGATCTTCGCTCTTGGAATCACCCCTTACATCACGGCTTCGATCATACTTCAGTTGATGACGGTGGTGAGTCCTCGCCTCAAAGCGCTTCAGGAAGAAGGCGAATTAGGCCGAAGAAAAATCACGCAGTACACACGGTATCTGACAGTTGTCCTGTGCTCGGTGCAGTCGTTCGGGATTGCGTACTGGCTTCAGAATCAGGTGACGCAGACGGGTTCGCTGGTTCGCACCCCGGGTATTGGCTTCATTGCGATGACGATGCTGACGCTTGCGACCGGGACTACATTCATAATGTGGCTTGGCGAGCAGATAACCGAACGCGGAGTCGGCAACGGAATAAGCTTGATAATCTTCGCGGGCATAGTGCTGAGGTTGCCGTCAGGAGTTCAAATAATCTACGAGAAGCTGACCGGTGGCGGGACCGGAACGGCGCTAGGCGTGATTGCGTTGCTCATCGCGATGGTTTTTGTTATCGCCGCGATCGTGTTTGTCGAGCGAGGATTTCGAAAGGTTCCTATCAATCACGCGCGACGTATGGTCGGCCGCCAATCGATACCGCAGCAACAAACTCACATGCCGTTGAAGGTCAACATGGGCGGCGTCATTCCGGTCATCTTTGCGTCGTCAATACTGGCGTTTCCGCAGACGATTCTAGGTTTCGTCGGAGCCGACCCGACGCAAACTGGATGGCGAGCGTGGCTCGGCAGACTTGCAGTGGAGATGGGGGGGCAGGGGCATCCGGTACACTACCTCATATACTCCGCGGCGATAATCTTCTTCACGTTCTTCTACGTTTCGATAATTTTCAACACGGATGAGGTAGCGAACAACCTGCGGAAGAATGGTGCGTTCATTCCGGGCATTCGGCCGGGCAAGCGAACGGCCGATCATCTGAATGAGATACTCACGCGACTGACGACGGTCGGCGCGATCTACCTGGCGCTGGTTGCGTTGTTGCCTCAGTTCCTGCTTCAGGGTTTTCAGTTCCAATACCTTCCGTTTATTGGTACATCGATCGACAGCGTGCTGCGGTCAAATCCTCTGACCTCCTGGCTCACGACCGGTGTCGGCGTGAATTTCTTTTTTGGAGGAACGAGCCTGCTGATTGTGGTGGGCGTCGCAATGGACACAATGAATCAGATCGAGTCTCAGCTCATCATGCGACACTACGATGGATTCCTGGGTCCGCGCGGGCGCCGCATGCGCGGACGCCGCGGTTACTAGACTGATATGCCTGAAATCATCGTCTTGATGGGTCCGCAGGGCGCGGGTAAGGGCACGCAGGCGCATTTGCTGGCCGAGAGATTCAACTTACCGCTTGTCGCCACGGGAGACATTCTGCGCGAGATGGCGCTGAGCGATGCTCCGCTAGGCTTGCAGATACGTGCCGTGCAGGCGGCAGGACAGCTTGTCTCGGATGACATCCTGGCTGAAGTCGTTAAGACGCGCTTGTCTCGGTCGGATTGCGAAGCCGGCTGCATCCTGGATGGCTTTCCTCGAACGCTTCCACAGGCCAAGCTGCTCGAGTCGATTGCCGGGGATCTTGGACATCGAATCACGGTGATGAGCATCGAACTGCCGCGCGAGTTTTTGTTCAAACGATTGGCTGGCCGGCAGACTTGCGGCGTCTGTGGTGCAATTTACAACGAGTACTTCAAGCCGGGTAAGAAGGAAGGTGTTTGCGATGTGGACGGTCAGGCGCTCTTCACGAGATCGGATGATAACGAAGAGTCCATAGCTCAACGTCTGTCGCTGTATGATGAGAAAACTCGGCCTCTGCTCGACTACTATGCCAGCTTGGGACGTTTGCAACGCGTGGATGGCACGGGCGCTCCCGACGAAGTGTTTGGCCGAATCGTGAAGATATTAGGAAAGCAAACAGCGTCGGATGCATCCTGATTTCGGTTTATGATCATTCGCAAATCGAGGCTCGAGATTGAAAGAATGCGGGTGGCGGGACAGATCGTCGCTCGGGTGCTCAAGCGCTTATCGGAGATTGTGGAGCCGGGCATCACGACACTGGACCTGGATCATGAAGCGGAGCGAATGATTGTGGGCGCCGGAGCTTACCCGACGTTCAAGGGATACAATGGATACCCTCGCTCGATTTGCGCCTCGATCAACGACGAAGTGGTCCACGGAATTCCGAGCAAGCGCAAGCTACGCGAAGGTGACATCGTCGGTATCGACTGCGGCGCCACTTACATGGGATATGTCGGTGATGCGGCGGTCACTCTTCCGATTGGCAGTGTTAGTGACGCGGTTAAACGACTGCTTGACACTACGCGGCAATCGCTTTACCGAGCAATTGACAAGTGCCAGGTGGGTAACCGGCTGGGCGACGTTTGCTACGCCGTGCAGTCATACGTCGAGCCGCTTGGCTATTCGGTAGTGAAGAACTACTGCGGGCATGGCGTTGGGCGCGCGATGCACGAAGAGCCGCAAGTGCCGAACTACGGCAAGCCGGGGACTGGCCCGGTTCTTCGTGAGGGATTGGTAATCGCGATCGAGCCGATGATCAATCTTGGGCACGAAGATGTGAAGGTGCTCTCTGATGGCTGGACGGTGATAACGATGGATGGGCAGCCGTCCGCTCATTTTGAACACACGGTGGCTGTTACGCGAGACGGACCTCAGATACTAACGATGCTCGATAATGGAGCGGCGGCAGAGGAAGTCGCATAGTCGCTCGTCGGCAGGCGGGTAGAAACGTCGTCTCCGGTAAGCCTTTATCGAGCGAATGAAGTGCCCAATAGATCATCCGCGAGACGCGGGTTGCCGGTTAGGTTCACCAATGCTAGAATAACCGTTTGTCATCCAAGACATTTTCCCGGCAGAGCGGCGGTGTGACGGCGAGGAAGAATTGAAATGAAAGTCAGGGCATCAGTTAAGAAGATGTGCGACAACTGCAAGATCATTCATCGCAGGGGTGTCGTCAGGGTAATCTGTACCAACCCGAAGCACAAACAGCGGCAAGGGTAGTAGCGCAGGCTTGGGCCGGCGCCACGCGGAGGAAGAATGGCACGTATCGCAGGTGTGGACCTGCCAGCTAACAAAAGAGCTGAGATCGGTCTGACATACATTTACGGCATCGGGCGCTCCCGCGCGAATAAGATACTGGGAGAAGCCGGTGTCAGCATTGATAAGCGCATTCGCGAGTTGTCCGAAGAGGAAGTCAACCGCATTCGCACCGTCATCGACCAGCAAGGCGGAGTCGAAGGTGACTTGCGCAAGCAGATTCAGATGGACATCAAACGGATGATGGATATCGGCTGCTATCGTGGCTTGCGTCACCGGCGAGGCCTTCCAGTTCGAGGACAGCGCACGCACACCAACGCGCGCACTCGCAAAGGCCCGCGTCGCATGACCGTCGCGAAGAAAAAGGTCGCAGGTAAGAAGTAAGAAGTGATCCGTGAAACGTGATTCGTGACTCTGTCTCACGCATCGCGCATCGCGCATCACGCATCACGAGGATTATGGCAAAAGCTCAAGCAAAGGCCGGGAAGAAGAAAACATTCAAGCGTAAAGAGCGGCGGATGGTACCGCAGGGCATCGTCCACATTCAGGCGAGCTTTAACAATACTCTGGTGTCCATAACGGATCTCCAGGGTAATCTCATCAGTCAATCATCTGCGGGCGCGCTCGGGTTTCACGGCTCTCGTAAAGGCACTCCCTTCGCGGCGCAGCAAGCCGGCATCCGCGCCGCGCAGGCGGCACGCGAACTCGGTATGCAGAGTTGCGAAGTTCGCGTTAAGGGCCCGGGTTCGGGCCGAGAGTCGGCCGTGCGAGCGATTCAGTCGGCGGGAATTGAAGTTCGTCTTATTCGAGATGTCACTCCAATACCGCACAATGGCTGTCGTCCGCCAAAGCGCCGCAGGGTTTAGTTTGTTTTGAATAGTCTCGGGTGCGTTATCGTAACCCGAGGCAATGACTTCAAACGCGGGGCGGGTTGAATCTGCCTAAAGCGACACTTGATGTCACCGCGTTTTAAAGGACGAAGGGCGAAGCGAGTGATGAGTGATAAGTAATACGTTGCAAATCTCGAATCACTTTCGCCTGTAAACTTTTACCGATCTCGCTGTGGATTTCAGTTCTCGACTTTGAGATTTGAAATTCCTATTTTCGAGACGGCAGACGGAGGAGTAGAACTTGGCTAGATATCGTGGTCCGGTGTGCAGACTGTGCCGCCGGGAAGGAATGAAACTTTTTTTGAAGGGCGAGCGGTGCTACAAGCCTACTTGCCCAATCGAGAAGCGCGGCACTCAACCGCCTGGCCAGCACGGCCGCACCGCCCGCCGTGCCAAGCTTGTCGGCTACGGCGAGCAGCTGCGCGAAAAACAAAGGGTCAAACGCATCTATGGGATGTTGGAACGACAGTTCCGGCTTTATTTCCAAAGAGCAATGCGAATGAAAGGCGTGACCGGCGAAAACCTGCTGGCATTACTCGAACGCCGGTTGGACAATGTCGTCTACCGGCTGGGATATGCGACATCGCGAGCGCAGGCCCGCCAGTTCGTCACTCACGGACATGTGCTGGTAAACGGACGCAAGGTCGATATCCCAAGCTTTCAAGTGAAGGTCGGCGACGAGGTTTCGGTTCGCGAAGGCAGCCGCTCGAACATTCACATCCAGAGCGCGTTTCAAACCGCATCGGGCCGCGGGCGACCAACCTGGCTCGAGGTGGTCTCCCAAGACGAGATGCGTGGCCGCGTCATGACACTACCGCGCCGCGAAGACATAGGTCAGAACATTAACGAACAGCTTATCGTCGAACTCTATTCGAAGTAAGAAAAGTCATTGGTCATTTGGGCTCGGTTATTCGTCCGAAAGGAATGACAAGGTCAAATGACTCTCTCTGAGAGGAAGCGATGAACGGAACAGAAACGCAATTCATGATTGGCTTCCAGAGGCCAAAGCGCCTCGCGTGCGAAAGTGAAACGGCCACCGGCCGTTATGCCAAGTTCTACGCTCAACCCTTTGAGCGTGGGTTTGGTACAACCATCGGAAACTGTTTGCGACGTGCTTTGCTGTCGTCGATCGAGGGAGCAGCCATAACGGCTGTGAAGATCGAAGGCGTGCTGCACGAATTCTCTTCGATACCGGGCGTCGTCGAAGACGCAACCGATATCATACTCAACCTCAAACGAATCCCGTTCAAATTGCATGGACTCGGGCCGAAGACGCTTCGCGTCGAACGCAGCGTACCCGGCGAGATGTTGTCGGGCGAGATTGAGACCGACGCCGAAGTAGAGATCCTGGATCCGAACGTTCATATTGCGACGATCTCCGAAGGCGGATCGCTGGTGATCGAGATGCGTTTGAAACGCGGACGCGGTTACATCTCTGCCGAGCGCAACTACGACGAAGACCTGGCGGTCGGGTACATTCCGATCGACTCGGTCCACTCACCGGTCAAGAAGGTCAACTACAACGTCGAATCCGCGCGGTTGGGTCAGGACACCGACTATGACAAGCTGACGTTGGAGGTTTGGACAAACGGATCGGTCAAGCCGGAGAACGCTATCGGGCTTGCGTCGAAATTGATCAAAGACCACATGCAGATCTTCATTAGCTTCGAAGAAGAGCCCGAGCTCGCGGAAGCTGACAGCGAAGAAGCCGCTCGGATAACCTTCAACGAGAATCTCGATCGATCGGTCGATGAGCTCGAATTGTCAGTGCGCTCTTACAACTGTCTAAAGAACGCCGACATTCGAACGATTCGCGAGTTGGTCCAAAAGTCCGAGCCCGACATGCTGAGGACTAAGAACTTCGGCCGCAAGTCTCTCAACGAAATCAAAGAGATACTCTCTTCGATGGGATTGCATCTCGGAATGAAGTTCGATGACCAGGGAAGGCTCGTTGATGAGGCGAGCGCGTAGCTGGAGCGAGTAAGATCGTTCGAATAAGGATTCCGTATGCGACACAGAGTAGCTCATAGAAAATTAGGTCGGAAGACGGAGCACCGTTTGGCTCTGCTGCGTAACCTCTGCACTTCGCTGATAACTCACGAGCGGGTGATAACTACGTTACCGAAAGCGAAAGAGCTGCGGCCGTTTGCCGAGCACGCGATCACTCTCGGCAAGCGTGCGTTGGTAGCCGAAGCGCCCGAGAAGGCGCTTCACAACCGCAGATTGGCCGCAGCTTATTTCTTCAGCGGGAACAACAATCGAGTACCCGACGGCGGGTACAAGCGGCCTCACGCGCCCCGCACAGCGGGCGTCGCTGCGCTTGATAAGCTCTTCGATGAACTCGCCTCGCGGTTCGCGACCAGACCGGGCGGTTATACCCGGATACTGAAGCTGGGTGCTCGTAGAGGTGATGGCGCGGAGATGGCCCTTATTGAGTTGCTCGGAAGCGAGGCAAAGGAAGCTCACGCAGAAGAGAAGAAGGAAGAAAAGAGCAAAGCCCGGCGCTTCTTTGGGCGTCGCAAGAAGGCAGAATTGAAGGCAGGCGTGCCGCAAGAGCAGCCTATTAGGAAGAAAGGACCTTCTGCCAAATCTTCAAAAGAGAAAGAAGGTGCGCCGCAAGAGCAGCCTGTGAAGAAAAAGTCAGCTTCTACTAAAGCTTCAAAGAGGAAAGAAACGAGCGAGTAGCCTGACAGGACTGCCGGTACCTGATGAAAGCCTCAGCCGCCAGCGGTTGGGGCTTTCGCGCATATTGATCGCGCAATTATTGCCTTCTGATTCCTCTTCTCTTGGTACAATGGGTTTGCGAAGAATGTGGTAGCACGTGACTGGCGCCGGATTGAGGGGCCCAGATTGAGGGGGCCCAGTTTGAGGAGGCAAGGATGAATCTGAAGGAGATCAAGGATCTGATCGAACTTGTAAGCGACAAAGGATTCGCCGAGTTCGAGATCGAACGACAGGGCTTTCGCCTGCGCATAAGTCGCTTCAAAGAATCTCAACCACAGATCCTGCATCCAGCCTCGGCGCCCATCATCATTTCGTCCGGTATCCCAGGCTCGTCTGAGATTCTCTCCCCCGGCGCGCAGCGAGCGCTAAAACCGGCCGAGGACGCGTCGGCTGCAATGAACATTACTGGCGGGCAAAAGAGCCCGGAGACTGAACAGCCGGATCCGGAGAGTGAACCTCAAGTCATTAAATCGCCGATCGTTGGTACATTTTACCGCTCTGCGTCGCCTACCTCGGAGCCATTCGTCAAGATCGGAGATCACGTCGAGCCGGACACTGTAGTCTGCATAATCGAAGCGATGAAGTTGATGAATGAAATTCAAGCCGAGGTGAGCGGCGAGATCGTAAGGGTACTTGTCGAGAATGGTCAGCCGGTTGAGTATGGTCAGTCGCTTTTTGGCGTCAGGACCTAGGAAGTCCGTAGTTCGTTGTCAGTAGTCCGTAGCCAGTTCTTGTTGCCGGAGATGACTACTGACCACAGACTACGGACTACGGACTACTGACTACGGACTATGTTTAAGAAGGTTCTCATAGCCAACCGCGGTGAGATCGCGACCCGGATCATATGGGCGTGCAAGGAACTCGGCGTCCGCACCGTAGCGGTGCACTCGGAGTCTGATCGCGACGCGCTTCACGTTCGCTTTGCCGATGAAGCCATCTGCATTGGACCTGCGCCTTCCGCAAAGAGCTACTTGAATATCCCTGCTGTCATATCAGCCGCTGAGATAGCCAACGTTGATGCGATCCATCCGGGCTATGGGTTCCTTGCCGAGAACGCTTACTTCGCTGAAGTGTGCGAAGCTTGCAACATCAAGTTCATCGGACCGAGCGCCGCTACCATTCAGTTGATGGGAGACAAGGCCGCGGCGCGCGCGGCGATGAAGTCCATCGGTGTTCCAATAACTCCCGGGTTCGATGGCGTGATCGAGGATGAGGAGGAAGGCGCACGGGTAGCCGCCGAAATTGGCTATCCGGTGATAATCAAAGCAGCGGCCGGTGGCGGAGGCCGCGGCATGCGCATCGTCCGGAATCGCGAGGAATTCATTGCCGCTCTCCCTGCTGCCCAACACGAAGCACAACTAGCGTTCGGCAATTCTGCAGTTTACATAGAGAAGTACATTGAGACGGCGCGCCACATCGAGATTCAGGTGCTTGGGGATCAGCACGGTAATGTCGTGCACTTGGGTGAGCGTGAGTGCTCGATTCAACGGAGACATCAAAAGCTTATCGAAGAATCGCCGTCGGCTGCACTGACTCCCGTACTGCGCCGCAGCATGGCTGATTTGGCTGTGCACGCATGTGCCGAGATTGGCTACGTAAACGCGGGAACGATGGAGTTCTTGTTGGATGAGGACAAGAACTTCTACTTCATGGAGATGAACACCCGTATACAGGTCGAGCACCCAGTGACGGAGTTTGTGACGAACACGGACCTGGTTCGCGAGCAGATATTGATCGCCGCAGGCGAGCGGCTCGAGTTTGATCAGGACGACATCGTCTTCAGTGGGCATGCGATCGAGTGCCGCATCAATGCTGAGTCTCCGGTAACACACGCTCCCTCACCCGGCCTGATCACTGCGTTGAATCTGCCTGGTGGACCTGGCGTTCGCGTGGACACCGCAGCGTATCCTGGCTGGTTCGTCCCTCCGCATTACGACTCGCTTATTGCCAAACTTATCGTTCACCACCGCAATCGCGACATGGCAATAGCCCGAATGCGTCGCGCGCTCGAAGCATTCATTGTTGAAGGAATAGAAACGTCGGTATCGCTGCATCAGCGCATTCTAGCCGAGCCAGACTTCGAGGCCGGGAATCTGTCTACTAGATTCATGGAGCGTTTCAACAAGACTCAAGATCGAACCACGCGTAATCCTCAGCACGTAGCGCAGGGCGCTGGCGAATAGGTTCTTGGTACTCTCGGTTGCTCCAGTCTTCGGCGCGGCCATCGAAAGAGCGCTTCTAACGGCTTCAGACATGCCTTTTTTCCCTCCAAGGCTCTATCCAATCACCGATACCCTCATCAGCGGGCTGTCGCACGCTGAACAGGTCGAGCTGTTAGCCGCTGGTGGGGCGACTCTGATTCAGTTGCGAGATAAACGAGCTTCACCGCGGGACTTCTATGAGGCTGCGCTCGAAGCGATGTCGGTAGCACGCAGGCTGGGAGTTCGGATCGTGATCAACGATCGCGTGGACATCGCAATCGCGGTAAAAGCCGACGGAGTTCATCTCGGACAAACTGATCTCCCGCCCGATCGGGCGAGGCTGTTGCTGGGCGAGAGCCGGATCGTCGGCTATTCTACTCATACCCTGGAACAGGCTCTGGTAGCCACTTTCGCGCCCGTTGACTACATTGCAATCGGCCCAGTCTTTCAAACCCAGACCAAAGAGAGGCCTGACGAAGTGGTCGGACTAGAGACCGTCAGCGAGGTCAAAAGACAAGTAACCAAGCCACTCGTCGCGATCGGTGGCATCACGTTAGACTCGGCTCGGCTGGTCATCGAGGCTGGCGCGGACACCGTAGCAGTAATATCTGACCTGCTATCGCCGGGCGACATAGCCGAACGTACCAGCCGCTTCCTTGCCTTGTTAGCTTTGAAAGAAAACTGAAGAGTGGTTGGCGGAGCCACGCTCGCGGCATGGCCCCGCCTGAAGAAGACGCGCTACTTGAAGGTAACCTGGATTGGCACTTCGAGTACGGGAACATCGGGATCAGTGGTCTCGACTCGAACCTTCCCGCTGAATTGACCCGGCTTGATCTTAGTCGTGTCCAGAGTGAGTCGAATCTTGTAGACCTGGCCTTCCGTTTCAGTCATCAATTCGAGCTTGAGGAACGGAAGCGTCGTGCTATAGCTCTTAATCTTCAGACCCTGCTCTCTCACTTTGCGGATGTAGATCATAGGCCAGGTAATGGCCGAGACATCCGGAGTAACCGGCAGCGGCGGCATTAGAATCGAGTTGGGTGACGCGAATACTCTCGGGTACACAGTCAAGTCCAGCTCGATGGAAACCTCGGGTTGAACCGTGCTGTCGGTGACGACCTTCAGAGTTTGCAGGTAGTGACCGGGCTTGAGCGCCGGGTTGCTCGTGACATTCAACTGATAGCGCTTGCCATCCTGAACGGGCTGAATCGTTGCGGTGAAATTGTTGCCGCCAGGGATTACGCTCTTAGCGTGGATCGGCGCAGCCTGCGGGTTGTACAGGTACAGAGTGTTCGAGGTGCTGCTTCCGGTCAAAGCGCTGGTGATCCATCGCTCGCCGGGCTCAACGGTAAACACAGGATGGGGGTTCAACGGCGCAACAACCGGCGCGGTTGGCGGCGGCTCCAACTTGAAGCGCGCGCGAAGTGTCAGGCTGAAATTCGCGTTCTTAGGATCGTTGGTCGACACGGACGCCGCCTTCGATACTTCCCCGGAATAGCCGTCGGTATGTTCGACCGCCAGCTCTATTTTTCCCTCCTTACCAGGAGGCACGACTTTATCGTAGTCGCCTTTCGTGCATCCTCAGCCAGGCGAGACGCTGTTGATCAAGAGATCCGCGTTGCCTGCGTTCTTGATCTTGAACGCATATCGCAGCGGCGCCCCCGCTTTCACTTCGCCGAAGTCGTGAGTTAACGACTCGATCACAAGCATCGGCGCGGGTCCTACCGAAGCGTCCGCGCCGCTCGGTGGAGTTGGCTGCTGCTGCTTTTGTCGCGCAGCCGCGGTAAGCGCCAGCAGCATTAATAGCGAGAACCCTAAAATGGTCTTGTAAAGCTTCATAATGGAAATCTCCAACAACTTGAGGTTTTTCTACTTGGAGAGTCTATCAAATGAATCCGCGACTGTCATGACGCTTCGCTGACGACGATGTCGCGACGCGTGCATCCGAAAAGCAGAGGAAGGTCTGAACATTCCCGTTTCGTGTGTTATTGTAAACGCCGATGAGAGTAATTCCACTTGGCACAAGCTCAGGCAAGCCCACTCTGAAGAGAAACGTGAGCGCGCTCGCAGTGGCCCGCGAAGCGGAGTGGCTGCTGTTTGATTGTGGCGAAGGAGCGCAGACACAAATCGCGCGCGCCGGGCTCAGCCCGAGTCGCTTGTCCGCAGTGTTCATTACTCATTTGCACGGGGACCACTTCAACGGGGTGCCCGGGTTTCTTTCCACCATGGGGCTTGACCAGCGAACTCGCGAGCTGACGCTGAGAGGACCGCGCGGCATTCGCGAGTATATGGATACGCTGGAACGCTTGAGAATCTCGTTCGTAACTTATCCGATCGAGTTGAAAGAATTCGCTTCGCTTCCCGAGCTGACGGTTGTGCATGAAACGGCGGACTACAAAGTGAGTGCGTGTGAGTTGGACCATCGAATTTTCGCACTTGGCTATCGCGTCGATGAGCATCCTCGGCCCGGCCGCTTCAATGTCGAACGTGCGCGAAGTATGAGCGTGCCCGAAGGCCCGCTGTGGGGACGCTTGCAGTCGGGCGAAGACGTGCAGCTTGGAGATGGCCGTGTCATTCGCTCCTCGGACGTGCTTGGTCCGGAGCGGCCCGGTAAATCTGTGGCTTACTGTCTGGACACTCGTCCTTGCGCGATGTCCATTGAGCTTGCTCGCGGCGTCGATCTGTTGATTCACGAAGCGACCTACACTGAAGAATTCGCGCAGGAGGCTCGCGAATATGGACACTCGACGGCGGCGCAAGCAGCGCGGACTGCTCGCGACGCGGGCGCGCACCAACTGTTGATTACGCACTTCAGCACGCGCTTCCCGGATCCCAGTCCGCTGCTGGCGGAAGCGTGCGCGATTTTTCCGAACACGGTTCTTGCTGAGGACCTGGTCGAGATCGAAGTCTGAGCCAATGATCATCGCTATAGGAATCGATCTGGTTGAAGTCTCGCGTCTCGCGGAGGTCTTCGCCCGGCGCGGCGACCGCTTTCGCGCGCGCGTGTTCACAGAAAGTGAGATCAGCTATTGCGAGTCACTCGGGTCGAAGTTCGCCAGCTACGCCGCGCGCTTCGCCGCGAAAGAAGCTGTAATGAAAGCACTCGGCACGGGTTGGTCGGAGGGCGTGGGTTGGAAGGACATCGAAGTTGTAAGCGAGCCAGGCGGCGCGCCGGCGATTACGCTTCACAAGCGGGCACTAGGCAGGATGCGCGAGATCGGCGCGACCAGAGTTCATGTCTCGCTGACTCATTCGGGTAATTTGGCGATGGCTCAAGTTGTATTGGAGGGTGA
>JADGNW010000170.1 GCA_017883315.1 Blastocatellia bacterium
CGACGGTACTCATCAATTCGGAGCCCCATTCCCAGGAATGAGGTGCTTGCTTCCTAGAACGCCCGATTAGGACTCGCCACCGTCTCGCTGGAGAGACGGGAAAGCATACAAACGCCGAAAATCAATAACGCTGTTGAGCTGAAAGTCTGGCTGAAAACCGGCTGAGTCTACACTCGCCTACCCATCTAGTCAAGAAGTTTTCAAGCTTCCAGCGAGTTAGACACCGGGTGCCTGGTCTTTGTTCCCGTCGCTGACAGCGAGAGAACGCGACCCGCCAGTGCCTCAGACCTTAGCCAGAGTGCGCTCGCTCGCGCGAGCCTTCACTCCCCCAGCTCTATTCCGTCCACCTTTTCCACCAGTGATGTATTCCCACCACAGCATCATCGGGCTTGCAACCGCGATCGAAGAATACGTGCCGATGATGATGCCAATCGTCAGCGCCAGAGCGAACCCCCGCAGGACTTCGCCTCCAAAGAGCACGATCGCTACAACCGAAATGAACGTCAGCCCTGCGGCTATCACCGTCCTCGAAAGGGTCTGATTGATCGAGTCGTTTGCGATTTGAGCGAGGGTGTCGCGCCGCCGTGTCCTGACGTTCTCGCGTATTCGGTCAAAGACCACGATCGTGTCGTTCATCGAGTAGCCGACTAAAGTCAGCAGCGCCGCGATGACTGTCAAGCTGATCTCCCAATGGAACAGGGCGAAGATCCCGAGAGTGATCAAGATGTCGTGAAAGACCGCAAGCACCGCTGCCACGCCGTAGATCCACTCAAACCGGAACGCGATGTACACAAGCATCCCCGCCAGCGCAGCAAGCGTAACGTAGATCGCACGATTGCGCAGGTCCTGTCCGACTACCGCCCCAACCACGTCGGCGGAGATAACCGCGAAGTTGCCTTCGGTGAAGTTCGCCTTCATCTTGTCCAATAACTCTGCCGACACGTCTTGAGTTTGAAGAAGGCTGATGTCGGTTATCACTCCGCTGCTGTTTCTGCGGTAGTCCGAGATGGCTTGAGCCGCTTTCGAATAGACATCGGCGCTGCTCCCAACTCCAAGCGGGTCGATGCGCCGCAACGAGTCTTCTATTTCGCCCCTGCCAGCCAGGTTGAGGTCGATCTTGCCTGCGTAGAAGCGATCTTGTATGGCTTGCTTGACCTTGTTCTGATCGAAGTTGGGTAGATCCTTGACGTCGAGTGGCAAACTCTGAACCGAGCTGATGTCCTGAAGAAATCCTTTATTAGGTCCATCACGGAGCGCGACGATTTGATCGCCGACCTGACGATAGGGATGCTCGGTAGGAAAATACTGGGTCTTGATCTCTAGCGGATCAAGCTGTCGCAACTCTGCTTCGATCCCAGCCGCATCAATACTGTTGACGTTTACTTTTCCTGCTGAGACGTCGCCGGCTGCATTAAGTCGCTGCAGCGCTCCGATGATCTCGCGCTTGTCCTGGTCAACACGGCGCTCAGCTTCAGTTCCCGTAGCAAGCTGAGGCGCGTGGATGATCAATTCATTGGGGCGGCTTGTTACCGGCTGAAGCGTGACCTTGGTTGTGTCGATTCCCGCCGCGCTCAGAGCTGAGCGAACCGTCCCTAGCGATGGCAGTTCCTTGAAGCGGACATCCATCATCGTGCCGCCGGTGAAGTCGACTCCGAGATTGAATCCGCGAATCTGCACCGAGATTGCGCCCACCAGCAACAGGACAATGGTGATTCCAATGAAAAACTTCTTGGCGTTGATCCAGTCTATCTTAGGATCTCTGAATAGCTCTACCATAAATGATCCGTGATGCGTGAAACGTGATGTGTGAAACGTGATGCGTGACTTCTCCTTTTCACGAATCACGTTTCACGCAACACGTTTTACGTTTCAGTCCTCATATACTCAGCGACTCCACTCGCGCGCTGCGGTTAAGATGCCACATGAAAATCGTTCTGGAGACGAACACCGCCGTGAACAGATTCGCTAATAGTCCCGCGACTAAAGTGACCGCGAATCCGCGAATCGGACCCGTGCCGAATACGAACAGGAAAATGGCTGAAACGATCGTCGTCACGTGAGTGTCTATGATCGTTAGGAACGCTTTGTTGAACCCGGCTTCCACCGCGGAAGCGACGACCTTGCCGCTGCGAATCTCCTCGCGTATGCGCTCGAAGATCAGCACGTTCGAGTCGACGGCCATACCGATTGTCAGGATTACGCCGGCGATGCCCGGCAGAGTCAGCGTCGCCTCGAAGATGATCAGCGCCGCCAGCAACAGCACCAGGTTCAGCACCAGCGCCAGCACCGCGTTAATGCCCGATCCGCGATAGTAGAAGAGCATGAACACGACTACCGCCAGCATTCCGGCAATTGAAGCCGTCACGCCTTGCCGTATCGAGTCTGCGCCGAGCGACGGACCCACAGTTCGTTCTTCAAGGTACACTGCCTTGGCGGGGAGCGCTCCCGACCTCAGCACCAGCGCAAGATCTTCGCCTGATTTCTTTGTGAAGTTACCGGATATTTGTCCGCGGTCATTGATCTGACTATTGATGACCGGCGCGGACTTGACTTCGTTATTGAGTACAATTGCCAGGTAGTCCTTAACGTGCTTGCCGGTTGCATCGCCGAATCGCCGCGCCCCGTCCGGCGTGAGCGAGAAGTCAATCTCGTAAGACGAGCCACCGTATTGAGAAGATCTCGCGGAGGCATCCCGCATGTCGAGGCCGCTAATCACCGGGTTCTTTCCGAGCACGACCCATCCTTCCTGAGTCGAGCCGGAATCCGGTCGGTCGCGATAGAAGGCTACTTCGTACTGGCTGGTGTACGAATCATTTCCTGGCGGAGTTGTCTTGGCAGCCGTCTCCGCTGCTTCCTTTGTGGGATAAGGAATCGTCGTGCCCTTCGCTACAAGCTTGAGCTCGAGATTCGAATCGGCGTTGAGAGTGTTCTTCACGCGCTCCGGATCATCGACGCCGGGCATCTGAATTACTATCTGATAAGTTCCCTTGCCACCCTGGCGCTGAATCGTTGGTTCTGTAACGCCGAATGCATTGACACGATTTTCGATGATTGCCTTCGCCTGTTCGGTCGCCTTATCGCGAAACTCGTTTTGCGCGGTCTCGTCCATCGTCGCGGTTACCGATCCGCCTCTTTCGTCGACTTTCCAGGTGTCCCTTCCAAAATCGTCTTCAAGCTCTCTTACAATATCCGAGTTCTTTGAACTATCCGGAACCGTGACCACGACCTTGCCAGGCGTGTCTCCGTTGATCTCGGTGAAGGGCAGGTTCTTCTCCTGGAGCTTGTTGCGGGCAATGTCGGCGTTTTGCCTTGTTATCTTTTGGATCACCTCGTCGGTCTGCACCTGCATAACCAGATGGCTGCCGCCGCGAAGATCGAGTCCCAGGTGAATGTTTTCTGAAAGGTTTTGTTTGATCTGCGACCAGCTTGTGAAGTCCTTGACGCCAAGCTTGTGATGGGGTTTGAAAACAAATCCGAACCCCAGCAGCGTTACGGACAGGATTACGATTACCCTGTATTTAATCTTGCTTTGCATACGAGAAAAGTCCTCTACTTACTTGCTTCCACTTCCTTCTCCGAAGTCTGTAGGCGAGCGATGGCGCTGCGCTCCGCTTCGACTGAAACCGATTGCGCGATCCTCAATTGAACGGTGTCATCCTTCTCGCGCACCGCGACGATCGTCCCGTAGATGCCGCCGGTGGTGACGATCTTATCGCCGGCCTTGAGCGCTTTAAGCATCTCGTTGCGCTCCTGCGCCGCCTTCTTTTGGCGCTGCTGCTGGGGCCGTATCAGAAGGAAGTAAAAGATGACAAAGATCAGGATGAAAGGCAGAAGGCCGATCAATCCTCCGCCGGCGCCTCCCTGAAGAAAAGCTAAAGAACCGAGGTTCGAGATTGTGTTCATTGATTACTCGCCGGCACTTCAAATAGGAGAGTTCGCCCGCGGGGGCTGCGGTCCGATTTCCAGGTGAGGATCAGTCCTGTCCGCGTGCTAGTCCGCTCAGAAAAGAATCACTAAATTCTTCAAAAGTGCCAAGCGTGATAGCTTGCCTCATCATACCCATCATGTCAAGGTAGAAGCTGACGTTGTGCAGCGAGCTTAACACCGACCCGAGTATCTCCCCGCTCATATATAAATGTCTCACGTAGGCGCGCGAGTACCTGGCGCACACGGCGCACCGACAGGCGTCATCAATTGGCTGAGCATCGTCCTTATAGCGCGCGTTCTTGATGTTCAGTTTGCCACGGCTGGTGAACAACTGCCCGTTGCGCGCGTTGCGAGTCGGCATAACACAGTCAAACATGTCTATTCCCAAAGCCACAGCTTCGACAATGTCTTCCGGAGTTCCCGCTCCCATCAAGTAGCGCGGCTTGTCTTCGGGCATCATCGAAGCGATGTGTGAAACGACTTCGAACATCGCGCTCTTCTCTTCGCCGACTGACAGCCCGCCGATCGCGTATCCGTCAAAGCCTATCTCGATTAGCCCTGCGAGACTCTGTTCGCGCAGATCGAGGAACGTGCTTCCTTGATTGATCCCGAATAACGCCTGAGTCTGATTAACAATTCGGATTTCCGCGTCCTCTGCGGCGGCGGGGTTCGAGTGCAGCTCGCCAAGTCGCTGCTTCGATCGTCGGGCCCAGCGTTCGGTCAACTCAAGCGACGCCGTTGCTTCGTCACGAGTGGCGGGAAAAGGCGTGCATTCGTCGAAAGCCATCACAATGTCCGACCCGAGCGCCGCTTGAATATCCATCGATTTCTC
>JADGNW010000171.1 GCA_017883315.1 Blastocatellia bacterium
ATCGATTTCGATCAAGGGAATATAGAACCGCGGATTCTCAAACTTGTAGCTGTAAGCGATCTCACTTGCGTCGGACGCCCCCGCGAGACCTCGTGACTGTTGCGTTGCCGCCGCGGAGTCCGCCGCCAGCAGAAGAACCAGCAATACCGAAGTTAAACAATTCGCGCGCATGCGTTTAAGACTTCGAACAGGAACGAACATGATAACAAGACAATTAAAGTCGATCCCGTTTATCCTGTCCATCCGCGTTCACCAGGAGTCACAATTTTCTTGTGAACCGCCGGGAGTGGTCCTTCATACCCTGGCATACCCTGGATACCCTTGGATACCTTGGATACCGTGCGGTGCCTCGCCATAAAGATAACAGCCTGAGTTCGGGTTGCCCAAACGTAGAGCCTGTCAAATTTGACTCACCTCTATCTGGGCGATAAGATTTCAATCGAGCCCGATACTCGTTTGGATAAGGACGATGACCTTCGCTAAATCAATTCGACTTACCACGACAGCAGCACTGGAGAAAGACTAGAGCATGGCTATCGAGTCTGCGGTTGGGGACAACTTCTTTACCACTACAGTGAGCGAGATCGCGAATTGGGCGCGGAAGAATTCGCTGTGGCCGTTGCCCTTCGGTACTGCCTGCTGTGCTATCGAGTACATGTCAGTCGTCTCCGCGCACTACGACGTCGCCAGGTTCGGCGCTGAAGTAGTTCGCTTTTCTCCGCGCCAGTCCGATCTGCTGATGGTGATGGGAACGATCACCGATAAGATGGGCCCCGTTCTCAAGCGGATCTACGAGCAGATGCCCGACCCGAAGTGGGTGCTGTGCATGGGAGCGTGCGCGACTTCGGGCGGGTTCTATCGCGCTTATCACGTGATGCAGGGGATCGACGAAATCATTCCTGTGGACGTTTACATTCCCGGCTGTCCGCCAACCCCCGAAGCCGTGCTGCAAGCGGTGTTGATGATCCGCCAACTGATCGAGAAAGAAAACATTGTTGATGCCGATGCGAGGCGAGAGCTGCGCGAGCGAATGAAGAAGGAGATCACTGAGACTTCGCCTAAGCCGATGCTGATCGCGCAGGAGCAAGCTCGCGAGGCAACGCGACTCGTTCAGATCAATCGCGAGCCGGCAGCGCCTCAGAATCCGATTGCCGCGTTGGTTCAAAAAAGGTTCAGCGATCAGGTGCTTGACGTCAACGATTTTCGCGGCGATCTGGCGATAACGATCCGACCGGATAAGGTCACTGAGATTTGCCGGACGCTGAAAGAAGACCCTTCGACCGGGTTTGATTTGTTGAGCACGATCACCGGTGCCGACTACCTCGGTTATCCGAACAAGAAGCGAGACGAGCGGTTCAACGTGGTCTATCACTTATACTCGACCGATCACGGGCACCGGCTGCGATTGAAGGTGCCGCTCCCGGAATCGGCTCCAGAAGCCGATTCCGTGACATCGGTATGGAAAACCGCAAACTGGTGGGAGCGCGAAACGTTCGACATGTTCGGCATACGCTTTCGCAATCATCCAGACCTTCGTCGAATACTATGTCACGAAGAATTCGTCGGACATCCCCTTCGCAAAGACCATGAGGCAGGCGCGCGCACGCCGCTGTCTCGCGATTACAAGCTGCCGCTCGAGTACAAGACCGAGTGGGAAGGACACGAGAAGGATCGTTTGAGCGGCGAGCCTTCGATTATCAACATCGGCCCGTCGCATCCCGCTACCCACGGAGCGTTGAGGATCGTTTGCCGCCTCGACGGAGAGAACATAGTCGAGTCGGATGTGGAGATCGGCTACCTGCATCGCTGCTTTGAGAAGATGGCCGAGACCCATCAATGGAACGGAGTGATTCCCTACACCGACCGGCTGAATTACTGCTCGTCGTTTTTGAACAACGTCGGGTATGTGTGCACGGTCGAGAAGCTTCTGGGAATCGAAGTGCCGAAGCGCGTTCAGTACATTCGTGTGCTCCTTGGTGAACTATCTCGCATAATGGACCACATGGTCTGTTTGGGCGCGGCGCTTGTTGATCTGGGCGCGATTACTAACTTCTGGTATTCATTCGAACCCCGGGAAGAGATTTACGATCTGCTCGAGATGACCTCCGGCCAGCGGATGATGGTCAGCTACGTGCGAGTGGGCGGACTGTCGGCTGACTTACCGGATGACTTCGTTCCGCGGTGCCGTGAGGTCCTGAAGCGACTGCCGGGTTACATCAACGACCTGCACAAGCTCAATACGAACAACGTGATTTTCAAGCAGCGCACACAGGGCGTGTCGGCGATCTCACGCGAGGACGCGATCGATCATGGCTTTACGGGACCGATGCTCAGAGCGGCGGGCGTGCCTTACGACATTCGGCAGAATCATCCTTATTCGAGCTACGATGATTTTGATTTCGAAGTGCCGATAGGCAATCGCGGCGATGTGTACGATAGATACCTGGTTCGAATGGAGGAGATGCGCCAGAGCATTCGCATCGTCGAGCAGGCGCTCGAGAATTTGCCCGAGGGACCTTATCAAGTTGACGATCGGCGGATCACGTTGCCGCCGAAGCAGGGCGTGTACACGAACATTGAAGACTTGATGAACCACTTCAAGCTGGTGATGCACGGCATTCAAGCGCCGCCCGGTGAAGTGTACGGCTACAGCGAGGGCGCCAACGGCGAGCTTGGTTTCTACATTGTGAGCGACGGCTCGCTGCGTCCGTGGCGAGTTCACGCGCGCGGCCCGTGCTTCCCGATCTTCTCGGCTTATCCGAAGCTGATCGAAGGCGGCCTTGTGGCGGATGCGATCGCGACCTTGAGCAGCTTGAACATAATCGCAGGCGAGCTCGATCGATGAGGTTTCTTTGCGAGCTTTGCGGTCCTTTGCGCCTTTGCGTTGAGTATTAGTCAAAACCGATTCAAGCTCATACCCAGCGCAAAGGCGCAAAGGACCGCAAAGCTCGCAAAGAACCGCAAAGATCGAAGTCAGGGTAGATTGATGATCGAATTCAGCGAAGAGGGAAAGCGTCGATATCAGACGATCCTCAGCCACTATCCGGATAAGCGCGCGGCGTTGTTGCCGGTGCTGACGCTTGCGCAGCGTGAGTTCGGTTGGATCTCTCAAGAGGTCGCTGAGTACATCGGCAAGTTGATGAGCTATCCGCCGTCGGACGTGTTGAGCGTCGCGACGTTCTACACGATGCTTCACAAGAAGCCCGCGGGTAAGCATCACATCGATATCTGCAAGAACGTGAGCTGTTGGTTGATGGGAGTCTATCCGTGCATCGACGAGATCAAGCGGCAGCTTGGAGTTGAGAAGCGCGAAGTCACTGCCGATGGAAAGTTCAGTTGGGATGTGACCGAGTGTCTGGGCTCGTGCGGGACCGCGCCCGCGATGCAAGTTGGTGATCGCTATTACGAGAACTTGACGCCCGCGCGCGTCGCCGAGATTATCGAGAAACTGCGCAATGACTAGAATCCTTCTCGCAAACATAGACAAGCCGGAGCAGGCGAGCATTGTGAAATATCGCGAGCGCGGCGGCTACAAGGCTCTCGAGAAGGCGCTCGCGATGGATCAGGCTGCGGTCATCGAAGAGGTCAAAGCGAGCGGACTGCGGGGACGCGGAGGCGCGGGTTTTCCGACCGGAATGAAGTGGAGCTTCGTGCCGCGTAACACAGGAAAGCCGACTTACTTGTTGTGCAACGCGGACGAGAGCGAGCCCGGAACTTTCAAGGATCGTATACTGATGGAGCGCGATCCGCACATGATGATCGAAGGGATGGCGATCGCCAGCTACGCGCTCAACTGTCATCTTGCGTACATTTACATTCGCGGCGAATACGAGTTCGTAGCCAACATGGTGCAGAAGGCTCTCGACGAAGCTTACGAAGCGAAGATGCTCGGCCCGTCGGTGATGGGGAAAGACTTCGCGCTCGACATTTTCGTGCATCTCGGGCAGGGCGCTTACATCTGCGGCGAGGAGACTTCGCTGATCGAATCACTCGAAGGTGATCGCGGTTACCCGCGCATCAAGCCGCCGTTCCCGGCGACTCACGGGTTTCTCGCGTCGCCGACTGTTGTGAATAACGTCGAAACGTTGTGCGCGCTGCCGTGGATCATTCAGAACGGCGCCGCCGCGTACGCGGCGATAGGCACCGAGAAGAGCAAAGGCACGAAGCTGTTTTCGGTTTCGGGCCACGTCAGTAAGCCGGGCGTTTACGAGGTTGATCTCGGCTATCCGCTGGTGGACTTCATCAACAATGAAGCGGGCGGCGTTCCTAATGGGCGCAAGCTGAAAGCGGTGATTCCAGGCGGCTCTTCAGTTCCAGTGATGACCGCTGCTGAATGCCCAGGGGTGTTGCTTGATTACGAGTCTTTGCTTAAGGCGGGCTCGATGCTTGGCTCAGGCGGGATGATCGTGCTCGATGAGACTACGAGCATGCCCGAGACGCTTTCGGTGATCGCGGATTTCTACGCGCACGAGTCTTGCGGCCAATGCACGCCTTGTCGTGAAGGGACCGGATGGGCGGCGAAGATTCTGAAGAACATCGTCGCCGGCAAGGGCAAGAGGTCGGACGTCGACTTGCTTTTGAAGATCGCGGATATGATGGAAGGCAAGACTATCTGCCCGCTGGCGGATGCGGACGTGATGCCGATCAGGAGTTTCGTTACAAAGTTTCGAAGCGAGTTTGAAGCGTTGTGTGGGGATAATTAACGCAAAGACGCAAGGACGCAAATTTGGAAAAAGCCCCGCGTCTTAGCGTCGTTGCGACCTTGCGTTAAATTTGACTGCAAAGATATGCCAAAGTTCACGCTAAACGGACAAGAGGTAGAAGCCAAGCCAGGGCAGACCATCATTCAGGCTGCCGCGGATCACGGCATGGAAATACCCCACTACTGCTATCATCCCGACCTTCCTATCGATGGCAATTGTCGCATGTGCCTGGTCGAAGTCGAGAAGATGCCCAAACTCACACCGGCTTGCACGACGCTCGTCAACGACGGCATGGTAGTCCGCTCCGAGAATGAGCGCGTCAAGGAAGCCGTGCGCGGCGTGCTTGAGTTTCTGTTGATCAATCACCCGGTCGATTGTCCCGTGTGCGATCAGGCAGGCGAGTGTCGCTTGCAGGACTACTACATGGTTTACGGCCTGCACACCAGCGAGATCCCGCTCGGGATGAAGGTGCGCAAGCGAAAGGTGATCGATCTTGGGCCGATGGTCGTGCTCGATCAGGAGCGCTGCGTGTTGTGCTCGCGATGTATTCGTTTCTTCGAGTACGTGACCGAGACGGGCGAGATGCAGTTCTTCGGGCGCGGAGATCATGTGGCTATCGGAACGTTTGAAGACCGCCCGCTCGATAACCCGTATTCAGGCAACGTCGTTGATATCTGTCCGGTTGGCGCGCTGACGTCTCGTGACTTCAGGTTCAAGTGTCGCGTTTGGTTTCTGCACGCGACCGATTCGGTCTGCGGTGGCTGCTCGACCGGTTGCACTGTCAGGATCGATCATCGCGACGGTACGATCTTCCGGCTGCTTCCGAGGCGCAACGTCGAAGTGAATCGGAGCTGGCTGTGTGATGAGGGTCGCTTGAGCTTTCACAAGCTTTCAGACGGCGAGCGTATTACGCGGCCATTGGTGAAGGGCCGCGATGGAGTGCAGGCGCCGGTTACGTGGGAGGAAGCAGCGCGCTCGATTGATTCGCGATTGAAAGAGATTCGGGATACAAACGGCGCCGCCTCGATTCTAGGGTTTGCCTCTCCGTCGGCGACCAACGAAGCATTGTTCCTATTCAAGCGCTATCTGGACGGGCTCGGCGCGACGCAGTTTGATTTCCGGCTTGACTCGGAAGACAAGAAGCTCGCTGATGAAGAGGACCAGATCCTGCGCCACTTCGACAAGCATCCGAATTCCATGGGTGCTATCAAGCTCGGCTTGATGAGCGAGCAGGTTGGCGGGATTGAAGGCGCGATCAATGCCGCGCGAGCCGGACGCCTGAAGGCAGGTGTCGTTATCTATTTTAAGCCGCTGGTTGAACGGCCCGGCGATGCGGAAGCTGAAGGGCGAGTGCTGGCCTTGCTGGACGAGCTCGAATATTCGGTGTTGCTTACGTCTCACAAGGCTGACTGGCAAGATTCAGCGAGCGTTGTGTTGCCTGTAGCGGCATGGTCGGAAGAAGAAGGAACCTACACGAACTTCGAGGGACGCGTTCAACTTGCCGGCAAAGCAATCGAAGTTGAAGGCAACGCGCTTCCGGTGTGGGAAGTCTTCGCGATGCTGCTTCACGCCAGTGGCGCTGAGTCGCCCTGGATGTCCGCTGAAGACGTATTCGCCACTATGGCCGACAGCGTATCGGTGTTCAGTGGAATCACGTTGGATCAAACCAGACTGCCGGGAGTTGTCGTAGGGTAGACTCTAGTCTGCCGATCTACAGACTAGAGTCTGTGCGACTTTATGAAGAAACAAGCAAAAGTTATCGACGTAAGCGCGCGCGCCGAGAGCGAATCCTCATTCACAAAGGGAGTGCTCGGGCCGCTGGTCGGGATGGGACTGACTATCAACCGGATGGTGGATAACCTCACTGGCAAGGTGAACGCCACGATCCGCTATCCCGAAGAGCGCCGGGCGTACTCGGATCGATATCGCGGCGCGCACATTCTGACCGCGCGCGAAGACGGCTCGCCGCGCTGTGTCGCTTGTTACATGTGTGCGACTGCGTGTCCAGCCGATTGCATCTACATCGAGCCCGCGGAGCATCCCGATCCGCTGATTGAAAAGTATCCGGCGCGGTTTGATATCGATATGTTGCGTTGCGTGTTCTGTGGCTTCTGCGTCGACGCGTGTCCCGAAGAAGCAATCATAATGAGCCGCGAGAGTGAGTTATGCGCCTTCACTCGCGAAGAGACGATGTGGGACATCAAGCGGCTGATGCAGCGGCCCGAGCTGCCCGAATTCGGTCTGGGTTACCGGCCAAACCAGACGCTTGTCGATAGCACGGTCAAGTTCACGCCGAAAGAAAAAGAGAAGAAGAAGCTTGCCGGCCGCGTGACGCTGAAAGAAGATGTCGAGATGATCATTCATGTCACCTTCGACCCAACCAAGGATTGAGCGAGACTCGCTTGGCGAACGCGAGCTGCCTGCGGATGTCTACTACGGCATTCAGACGGCGCGGGCGATTGAGAACTTTCCTATCTCAGGCTGGAAGCCTTACCCCTCGCTGGTCACCGCCACCGTTCAGATAAAGAAAGCAGCCGCGCTTGTGAACTCGTCGCTTGGAGTTCTAGACGCTCGATTAGCTCGAGCCATCGAAGCGGCTGCGGACGAAGTTCTCGCCGGAAAGTTACGCGATCAATTCGTCGTCGATCCTTTTCAAGCCGGCGCCGGGACCTCGCACAACATGAACGCGAATGAAGTTTTGGCTAATCGCGCGATTGAGCTGCTTGGCGGCGAGAAGGGCGACTATTCGATCGTTCACCCGAACGATCACGTAAACATGAGCCAGTCGACCAACGACGTGTTTCCCACCGCTATGCGGCTCGCAGCCTTGGAGCTAAGCGACACGCTGATCGTCACACTGGAGCTTCTTGCTGATTCTCTACGGCGGAAATCAATCGAGGTGGATCAAATCGTGAAGTCGGGACGCACTCATTTGCAGGACGCCGTGCCGATTAGACTAGGGCAAGAGATTGGGGCTTACGCGACGGCCGTTAGTAAGAACGCCCGGCGAATCTCACACGCGGCGGATGAGCTGAAGGAGATCGGTCTCGGCGGCACGGCGGCGGGAACCGGTTTGAACGCGCCGCCCGGTTATCGCGTGCGCATAGTAGAGGAGCTCAGCCGCATCACGAATCAAAAGCTTCGCGCAACCGAAGACTACTTTGAGTCGATGCAGAGCGTGTCGCCGTTCGCAGGCTTATCGAGCGGGCTGCGAACGCTGGCAACAGATGTGGTCAGAATCACCAATGACCTGCGGCTTTTAAGCTCGGGCCCCAACACCGGGTTGGCGGAGATCAGTCTGCCTGCGGTTCAACCAGGTTCGTCGATTATGCCGGGCAAGGTGAATCCGGTGATTGCAGAGATGACCGGCATGGTCTGCTTTCAGGTGATGGGCAACGATCTGGTTATCTCGACCGCAGCCCAAGCCGGCCAACTCGAGCTGAATGTGATGATGCCGGTGATTGCGTTTGACCTATTGATGTCGCTGACGATTCTCAGCAATGCGCTGGCGGTACTGAGAGAGCGCTGTGTTGAAGGCATCACCGTAAACGAGGGGCGTTGCAGCTGGTACGTGGAACATAGTGTGTCGCTTGTAACGGCGCTCAATCCGAAGATCGGTTATGCTCGCGCGGCCGAGATCGCTAAGCGTGCGATAGCGAAGGGTAAGACGATTCGTGAAACGATCGAGGACGAAGGTTTGGTCGCGCCAGAGGAGTTAGCAGAGGTGATGGACACTCGCGCGATGACTGATTATGAAGAAGGTCAGTAGTCCGTAGTCAGTAGCTACCAACTACGGACCATTTCAAACTGAACCACTACCCGGACTAACGCTTGCTTGACATCTTCGAGGCAAATCGGCGAAATTTGTAGCGGCACAATTGCTCAATCATTCTAGTTGTTAATACCTGAGAAGGAGGCTTACGTTTCAATGACGTACGTTATCGCTGAACCCTGCATAGGGACTAAAGACACAGCTTGTGTGGACGTCTGCCCTGTAGACTGCATCCACCCCCGCAAAGACGAACCGGACTTCGAGAACGTCGAATTGTTGTACATCCATCCCGACGAGTGCATCGACTGTGGCGCGTGCGAGCCGGCGTGCCCCGTCCAGGCGATCTTCACCGAAGACGACCTCCCCGAGCAGTGGAAGCATTTCACTGCGATGAATGCCGACTACTTTAAGAAATGACGCCAGTGCGGAGCAAGAAGTTTGGCCTACGTAATATGTGCGCCGTGCATCGGCGCGAAAGAGCTGGCGTGCGTCGATGTTTGTCCCGTTGACTGTATTCAGGGTGGCCCCGATCAGCAGCAGATGTACATAGATCCCGCGACCTGCACCGACTGCGGCGCGTGCGAGCCGGCCTGCCCTGTTTCGGCGATTTTTATCGCCGCCGAAGTGCCGGCTAAATGGCATGCCTTCATCGAGAAGAACGCGCAATTCTTCAGATAGCTAGTTGCTTGTAACCCTGCATTTCGCTAGCGATCAAAAGGGGCAAGAATCCGTGTGAATCCGTCAAATCAGCGTCGCCCGTGATGGTCGATGGTTTCGTAGAATCCCTTTGCTAGAGCTTAGACCATCACGGATGACGTTGATTCGACTGGCTTGCACGGATTAACTGAACGAGCCGCCGTTGATCTGTTCAACGGCGGCTCGTTCCATTTACACCTGTTTGGCTCGCGGACTAGTAGTGGAAATTTCTCATATTATGAAGCAGCATCTTTTTGCCTTCCTGAAATCTGACCTCGATCTTGTTTGGGGGAAGGGTGGTCTCGACAGCGCCGAGGCCGAACTTTGGATGGTTGATGACGTCGCCGGTTGAAAAAGTATTGTTCATGTCGTAGGACTTCGGCGTTTTCTTCGGATCGATGCTGAACGCGTTTGTTTCCTTCGTTCGTCTGGTACTCTTTCGCTTGGTAGGAGCGGCCGTTGGGTCGCCGTCAGGAGCGGGCGGCGGTTTCACTTTGTAGTTGTGCGTGCTGCCGCACATCGAGCACGAGACTTTTCGAACTATCTCGCCGTCCATCGCAGCGACGATATGCGTTCGTTCATCTTTGCACTTGCCGCAATACGCATTTAGTTCTTGTCCGACCCGAGGCTTTCTGTAGAGCATAGGCGAACTATAACATTCGAGTCGCGGAATTTTCCAGTTCAGGGATGGTGCAGCGGGCGCTTTTCCCGGCATCGCTAGATCAATTCGCGGAGCATACGCGCGGCGCGATAATGAATACCGTTGGCTTCGCCAGGAAGCTCGCCGGGGCGAAACAAACCATCGACCCACCTCAAGTACTCGCCGACGGAACGCTTGCCCTTAATCGTGGTTTGTAAGCCGCCTCGCGCCTGGTGTGAAGTAATGTGATAGACGAATTCGTCGGCGCCGAGATAGACTGCGCTCTCCCACAGACCCGTCTTGAGTTCGAGCCCGTCAAACCCCAGCAAGCTGCCTTGCATTGCGATTTGGATTGCTTGTTTGCGCCCCGCCCCTTTGCTCGACATAAGTCCATTTCTACCCAAATCGTCGCTCGAGCGCAACGC
>JADGNW010000172.1 GCA_017883315.1 Blastocatellia bacterium
CGAACAAGGTCTATGCTTGAACGAATTGCTGAATCCTGGGAGCGATTTGCAGCGGACGAAGATGAGCGCGCAGAGAAAGAACGGCTCCGTTCGATTTGACGCGCGCAACCTCCGGCAGATTGATAATGTGTGCGCTACCAAGGCGAAGCAGGCGAGACAAAGTGCGAGCCGGGAAGGACACCATCCAAGGCGAGAACGCTTCGCAACCTGCAACTAGATTGAAATCAAACTCGAAAGCACGAATATGGAAAACAGACTAACAAGATCGATGCTGATCGGAATAGCTCCTTACCTGCCAAAGATGAATCAGACCGCTGACGAAGTCATCGCTAGAAACATCTCGGCGCGCAATCAATGGTTCCGGCGTCTGATGAGTGTGGACGTTGACAGATGACCGGCAAACAGAAAATCGTGATCATTGCCGGGCCGAATGGCGCGGGCAAGACGACGTTTGCGCGACAGTTCTTGCCCAAGGAGGCGGACTGTCCAATCTTCGTTAATGCTGACCTGATCGCAGCGGCTCTTGCGCCGTTCTCTCCCGAAGCTGCGGCAATTCGAGCCGGACGGTTGATGTTGGAAGAGATCGACTACCATGTACGTCGAGGCGAAAGCTTTGCCTTTGAAACTACGTTGAGCGGATTGATGTATGCTCGCTTGATTCCGAAGTGGCGACAGCTCGGCTATCGAGTGAAGCTGATCTACCTGAGCTTGCCCGACAGTCAGATGGCAGTCGAACGGGTCGCGTACAGGGTTGAGCAAGGGGGACACTTCATTCCCGAGGCTGTTATTCGACGCCGCTTTGATGCTGGCTGGAGACAATTCAATTCGAACTATAAGCTTCTCGTCAATGCGTGGGCGCTGTATGATAATTCTCAACGACAACCAGTTCTCATCGAGGAGGGCGTGAATGAATAAGACTAGTATTCTGGCCGAGACCGATCCTGACCTGGCACAAGCCGGAGCGGCACTCGAACGAGCTGCCCGCGATGCGAGGCGGCTTGCAGATCAGACAGACACGCCGTTCATTGTGTTCATCGATGGAAAGATCGTAGACCTGCGCAAGCTCGAGCAAGAGTCGCACATTGCATCTACGGTCAACGAGCCGAGTGAGCCCTACCCCACACGCTGAATCACATGCCTGCGACAAAGAGATGATTGATTCGCGGCCTCCAAGCGAAGAGTTGATTCGACACCTCTCACACTACGATCTTAGTGTAGGCGAACTGACGCTTGGGCTGCGTGAGATGGTGCTGGAAGAAGCGTGTAATCGAAGCATCTCGTAATTTACAGAACCGTTCATGCCATTTCGTTGCAAGCGAGGACACCGACGCCTCCATGATCTACTTCACCGGCTTGGCGCTGAGCCGCGCCCATTCTTCGCCGCCGACACAGTGAATGTAGCCCTGGCTATGACCGCACTCCAAACTCATCCCCGCAGCGTCGTATCCCTGGAAAGTGTCGTGGACACCAACCAGCGAGAGAATCGCCGCACCATTTGGCTGGGTCATAAACGCGATGAATTGATATTTCTGGGTCGTGCGTCCCTTGAACTTTATCGTGATGAAGCCGCCCGACAGAATGACGTTGCCGCTATCCGATTCGCGGACCGTATTATTATTGGAACGCCCGGCAAATTTGTACGTGAACGTGCCATCTGACCTGATCGAGTATTGCTCACCGTAAAATGTTGTATTCGTGTGTGAATAGTCGCCCGTGTACGAGTCGATATACGTTTGTACGCTGCCCGCGCCCTGATCCCAAGTGCCCACGAGATCCGCCATCGTGATCGACGCTTTCAGCGTGCCGGACAACGGTTTCTGGGGTGCATAACCCGGGCGGTCTGGAAATGGATCTCTGTTTTGAATGGTTGGAGTTGGAGCGGCTGAGGAGTCCGCGACGCTTGCCGAGGCATCTGCCGTATTTGACCCGTTGTCGATACTCAAGCCTTCGGCAGTGAAAGTAATCTTGTCGGGTGAAATGCCGGTGACGGCTTGCAGATTCACGCCGGCAAGTTGCCTGCAGACCTTCAGGCTTTCGGCATTGGCCCCTTGCTTTGCTTCCTGATAACAAGCGAGCCCAAACCCGGTGTAGAGCACAAGGGTTTCATACATCTCTTGCTTCTGACGATCGCTGACGCCGTTCAAAGCGTTGCCTTCAACCAACGCCTCGGCGATCATGTCGCGCAATTCCAGCATTGGCGGGTCTGGCGGCTGACCCGCGTCGTGATAGACGCTCGCGTTAGTAGCAAGGAAAAAGCTCAGGGCGAGCGCCAGGTCGTTAGGCTTGCCTGCTGCTCGGGCTCCCTTCTCGTATTCCTCGAGGATGGCGGTCATGAGCGTCACCACCTGCGCGTTTCCAGCATCAATCAGATTGGCAATCTCACGCGTTTTTAGATGGGTTCCCGTCGGGCGAAAATGGACGGACGCGTCGTTGATCGGAGCGACGGTTTCATTGGCTGATGTTGTCTTCGCCGCGCCGGAATGCTTCGCACCCAGCCTCTTCTCCAGCCGCCTCCGCGCCAATCGATCCATAACGATGTTTGTGATCGTCGCGCTGGCGGGATTGTTCCAGTTCCCGCCCAGCTTGTCCTTGTACTGCGGAAGCACCGGCACTGACAGGAGGAGCAACAACGAAATCAAAAAGCAACAACGATTGAAGCGAGACGCGTTTTCCTTCATGTTCTGATCTCCTGTCTTGACTGATCCGAATCAAACCTCTGCTTTAGGCCTGTCCTCTCCTACTAACTAACGCGACAAGTCTTTCGCGAAACTTTCATCCCACCATCGGTCCGCTGAATATATCACCCTTGTACAAGAAGACGCGGACACGCTCGACGACCAGACGCTGGAGATCAGAGAGTCCGTCGGCGACTACAAGAGGAGATTCTGTTTCCTCATATCATCGACAGCAACGTCAAGCCTCTTCGGAGTACTACAAGCTGATCACCAAACGATTGATCTGGAGACCACCATCGACGTAACATTATGCCTTCTCCTGCGGCTAAGAGATGACTGAAGCGCTACCTCCCAGCGAAGAGTTGATTCGAGAGCTCTCAGCCTTCGATCTGAGCGTAGGCGAACTCGCGCTTGCCCTGCGAGAGATGGTGCTGGAAGAAGCGCCCGCGGCGGTTGAGAAATTCTTTCGCGTGTACGCGCTCGTGTTTTGGTATTCGCTCACTGGCCGGATGACGGACGCCTTTGTTCAGGTCGTGGTGTATGCCAAAGGTGTGAATCTCATGTTCAATCGCGGCGCGGAGCTTAACGATCCCGACGGAGTGCTCGTGGGCGAGGGAAAGATCATCCGTCACATCAAGGTGCGGCGACCCGAAGACTTGAAGAACCTTCATCTGCGGAAGTTCATTCGAGCAGCGTTAAAGCATGCGAAGTCGATTGCAAGAGAGAAGGAACTTGCTGTCCGATCAGCCAAACCGGTAGCCAGAGCTTCCGCGAAACGACGCCCTTCGAATTGATCTTCTCGACTCAACGAGAGGTGCATTCTCACAAGCCTCCAAACTCGAACAAGAAACCGGGATGATTGGTGTATGTACTGCTTGACCCCTCCCGTCCTTCCTCGAGTCAGCGCAGATGCGCCAGACGTTCATTCGGGGAACACTACTCCTCAATCGTCGGCGAAGGCCCGAAGATTCACGCTAAGAAAAGTGAGACAGAAGAACTTAGCTGCGGCGTGCAGCCCCAAGGAAGGCTACGGCTCCAGAGAGGATGAGTCCTCCGCCTGCCGCTCCCACAATACCCGATATAGAATCGCTCCCGATCCCCATGGTGTGCACGATATATCCACCCGCGACACCCCCGACGACTCCGGCGACGAGAATGGCAAGGTACCGGCCGGCGATATTAGGAGGGGGATCCGGCAGCCAGATGTGCATCATAACCCAGGTTCCGATGGCTCCTCCGGTGAGCGCCCACAGCGCCAGAAGAAATGCAGTCATGTTCATCTCCTTTGTGTGCTCGAACTGTGTAATTCGTATCGCACCATATATTCCATAACCTGGCTGACTGTCAAGGAGATTGTGATCACATACGCGTTCGAAGGTTTCTCAGCTTAATCGGGCATGCTGGATGTCTGTTGGCGCCGGTCGAACGACTGGTGGGCTTTGCGCGCTTGCAGCTTGACAAAAAAGGAAAGGTGAAAAGGGACCGACTCGAAGGTGACCTAACGCCAACCGATCGAGCCGTACTCGCGCGATGATTATCGCGCACGCACAAGCGGTCGTTAGTCCGATTCCGCGATCAATCTTAAGAGTGCGGCTATATGGAGCTAACTTTGCCCGCTTTGTCCCTCTTCACCTCGAAGTCAGAATCTCACCATAGTTTTGAGCGTGGCCATTGCCCTCACTCGCCGACCCGCCTCTCAGCTACGGTGATATCGATGTGGTTTGGAGAACCGGGATATCTCCCAGCCTCCAAGGTCAACATAGACCATTGTCATGATGAAAATCAGTGACGGCGCGCACACGTCATCGTGATCGCGATCACGAGTGTTCGCTCGGGAAAAAAACAGCCGCAGGCGGAAGGAGAGAATGACCTGCGGCTGAAAATGGCTACTACCCTCGAAGCGTCAACGGGGTTCGCCTATGAATCTGAGCTATTTGATCTTTATTTCGATCTGCTTCGGTTTCGCTTCCTCGCGCTTCGGCAGGAAGACCATCAGGAGGCCGTCCTTGAACTCCGCGATTATCTTGGTTGTGTCGACGAATGTCGGCAACGTGAAAGTTCGCAGGAACTCGCCGTAGTTGCGCTCGACACGATGGAAATTCTCGCGCTTGACCTCTTCCGCGAACTTACGCTCGCCGTGGATCATCAGCACGTTGTTCTCGATGCTTACCAAAACGTCCTCCTTCTTCAGGCCGGGAAGCTCTGCCTTGACGACGATCTCCCTGGCGGTCTCATAGATGTCGCAGGCGGGAGTCCAGGTCGTCAGCGGCAAGGTCTCTTCTACAAAGGGGGCGAGCGGAACATCGAAGAGACGATTCAACCTGTTCTGAAGCATGAAGAAGGGATCCGTTGCCATGAGATTACGAAGACCCTTCATTGGAGCTAATGCTGTTCCGGGTTGCATTTGTTTCCTCCTTGGTTTCAATTTCTGTTCTAAACAAAGAACCCGCCGCCACCCCGCGCCCCCAGATTGAAGGCCGGGGTCGGCGAGTGGCCTGAATCACCTGACCGCCCCGCGAGCGGGCGGCTCGTCCGTTCATCACAAGCCTGCTCCGCTCGCGGTAACGGTTCGTCCTCAGAGGCGAGAAAACGGTACGGTCAGTGCCCTCCGAGAACCGGTGAAGTGAGAGAGGGAAGGTCCGCCGATCCAGTTCGCAAGTACAATATCGGGCCGGCGATTCTCTCTCATTCAATGAACTGGCAGGCACAGCTCACCTGCCTGGCAGGCATTGTAGTCTCTGGCCGGAAACTAAATCTATGACCGCCGTCACACGTCGCAGTGACTGGCATCACGCAGTTCTTGGAGTCGCGCCGGCTGAGCGCCGGCGCACTCCTTATGGATAAGCTTATCCGCGCCGCGCTCGCTTTCCCATGCGGGACTTAAGTTGTTCGAACTTCTGTTGTTGTTCGGGTGTGAGCTGCGCAGCGATATCACTTTCCAACTTCAGATCGAGCGTTCGCAACTGGCCCTTCAATGAGTGCTGAGCAATGACAAGCTGCCCGATTGCCGCCGCGTTTGGCTGGGCCGCGTCGAGCGCGTTTTGCAGCTCCTGATTCCGAGCCCGCAAGTCTTGCCTGATCGGAAACGCCGCAGTTTGATGCGCCTTGAGCAGGACCTGGATATCGGCTGCCTGCTTATCGGTTAGTGCGAGAAAGGTTTTCAACCTTGCGATTCGAGCCATCGGCGCCTGAGCAGCGGGCGCCTGGGCAACGGCTATGCCACTCAATGCGGTGACGAGCAAACCAGCAAGCACGACGGAGAAGATTCTTTTGTTGAACATATGATTTCATCCTTTCGAACTAGGGTCTAACTAAGTAAAGTTCAGCAAGCAAAAAAGCCTGCCCTCTTCGATTCTTCATCATGACGAACGGTGGATAGAGATAGTCTGGAAAGTTTCGGCCTCGAAGAATGTGCGGTGACGGTCGTCACATCGAGATGTGATGGCCGCGCTAGAGTTGTTGGTTGGAAGGGCAGAGAATCTGAGGTGGCCGCGAGCGCCCGAAGAGGTCTTGATCCCTGCAATAATTCGAGCGGTGCGGATAGAGCCTTGTCGCTCGCGGCTGCTTCAATACGCGACAACTCTACCGGAGGGTCCGGCGCAGAGTTTCCCTGCTTGGCAGTACGTGATATGTTCAGCCATGGGAGGATGCGCTTATGACTTCAATCAAGCCTGCGGACGCGCAGGAGGAGACCGTTGAAATCTCGCTAACCGGGCAAGCTCTGCTCGAGATTCCTTTGCTCAATAAGGGAAGCGCTTTCACTGAAGAAGAGCGGCGCGAGTTTGGGCTGACGGGACTGCTGCCACCGCATGTATCGACCGTTGACGAGCAATTGAGTCGAACCTATGCCAGTTTTAAGCAGAAGGACTCGGACCTTGAGCGATACATCTACCTGGTCAGCTTGCAGGAACGCAACGAGACGCTGTTCTACCGGCTCCTTCAAGAACACATAACCGAGATGGTGCCGGTCGTTTACACTCCTGTCGTCGGCGAAGGATGCAAACTGTACAGCCGCTTATTCCGAAGGCCTCGCGGGCTCTACATCGGCTATACGCAGCTCAACGATATTCACGCAGTGCTGGATAACGCGGCGAACGAAGCAGTAGATGTCATTGTCGTCACCGACGGCGAACGGATTCTTGGACTGGGTGACCTGGGAGTCGGAGGCATGGGTATTCCCGTCGGCAAGCTCTCGCTGTATACGCTGTGCGCGGGTATTGCGCCTTCCAGGACGCTCCCCATTATTCTCGATCTCGGAACCGACAACGAAGAACTGTTGGGCGATCCGTTGTATCTTGGATTGAGGCGCCGGCGCGTTAGAGGTCAGGAGTATGACGACTTCATCGAAGCCTTTGTTCAAGCGGTGATCGACAAGTTTCCAAATGTGCTGCTGCAGTGGGAAGACTTTTCGAAGAACAATGCGACTCGACTGCTCGAACGTTATCGAGATCGATTGTGCACTTTCAACGACGACATACAGGGAACCGGTGCGGTGACCCTGGCGGGTCTGCTTGCGGCGATGGAAGTGATCGGATCGAGGTTAAGCAAACAGCAAGTTGTGATTTTGGGCGCGGGCTCCGCGGCCACCGGGATAAGCGATCAGATTATTTCTGCGATGATGAGCGAGGGCCTTTCGAAGCAAGAAGCGAAATCGGCTATCTGGCTGGTCGACACCCATGGACTCGTACACACAGGAAGGCTCGGGCTGGAACCCGTCAAGCAGAGATACGCTCAAGAAATGGAGCGAGTGAGCGGCTGGACGCTCTCAGAGCCCGATCGGGTTACGCTCATGGACGTTGTTAAGAACGTAAAGCCGGCTATTCTGATAGGTACTTCCGCACAGCCCGGCGCATTTACCGAAGACATCATTCGGGAGATGGCCAGGCACGTCGAGCGGCCCGTAATCTTTCCGCTCTCCAATCCGACGTCGAAGAGCGAAGCTGTTCCGATGGATTTGATCAACTGGACCGATGGCCGCGCGCTTGTTTCCACCGGCAGTCCGTTTCCGCCAGTTGTGTTTGAAAAGCACCTAATGAAGATCGGCCAATGCAACAACGCATTCGTGTTCCCGGGGGTCGGCCTTGGAGTGCTCGCGTCGGGAGCGCGCCGTGTGACCAATGAGATGTTTGTCGCAGCGGCGCGAGCGCTGGCTGAGTTCTCACCTGCTGTTCACGACCCGTCGGAGTCGCTGTATCCGGCGCTTGAACACGTTCGCAAGGTCTCGCGTTGCGTGGCGCTGGCAGTCGGTGCCGAAGCCGTGCGATCAGGGCTTGCCGAGACAATCACGCGAGAACAACTGGCGCGGCGAGTCGAAGCAATGATGTGGATTCCGCGCTACGCGCGTTATGTTCGCGCGAAGCACTAAGTGAATCGTTGTCCTCGGAGCGCAGGCGATCCTATTGCTCGGCGTTGGATTGAGCGCCGCATGAAAATCAACAGGCCAGGAGTGCTTGCGCTCTAGTAGGTACCTGTTGAACGCCGTTTGCATTGTTAGTCGCGCCCGCGTTGGAGCTGCGTAAAATTGCGCATCGCGCGGCGGGATTTTCAGACTCACCAGTGGAATGTTCCGGTCGAATCGCCGGCCCTCACTTGGGTCGCAACATATCCGCACTTGTGCCGTGAGATTCAACCGCGAACCCAGGAGGAAAGTATGACTGCTAATACTCTGACCGTTACTGACAATCGGACGGGAAAGCAATACGAGGTTCCGATTGAGAATGGCGTAGTCCGGGCGATGGACCTGCGGAAGATAAAGATCTCGGACGAAGACTTCGGGCTGATGAGCTACGACCCGGCCTTTATGAATACCGCTTCGTGCAAGAGCAACATTACCTTCATCGACGGAGATAAAGGCATCTTGCGCTATCGCGGCTACCCGATCGAGCAACTTGCCGAAAAGAGCACCTATCTGGAGGTTGCCTACCTGCTTATTCACGGAGAGCTACCGACAGCGGGCCAGTTGAAGGAGTGGTCCTGGAACATAACTCACCATACCTTCATTCACGAGCAGATCAAGAAATCCATGGATGGTTTTCACTACGACGCTCATCCGATGGGGATGCTGATTGGGACGGTGGGAGCGCTGTCGACCTTCTACAAGGACGCCAAGGACATCTTCAATCCCGAAGCTCGCCGGCATCAGATCTTCCGGCTGATCGCCAAGATGCCGACGCTTGCTGCGTTCGCGTATCGGCACAGCGTGGGTATGCCCTATGACTATCCCGATAACGATCTGACTTACCCCGGCAACTTCCTGAACATGATGTTCAAGATGACCGAGGTGAAGTACAAGCCGAATCGAGTTCTCGAGCATGCGCTGGACGTGTTGTTTATCCTACATGCAGACCACGAGCAGAACTGCGGCACGAATGCGATGCGCAGCATCGGCAGCTCACACGTCGATCCGTACTCGGCTGTGGCCGGCGCGGCTGCCGCTCTGTACGGACCGCTGCACGGCGGCGCGAACGAAGCGGTGCTTCGAATGTTGAAAGAGATCGGCTCGAAGGATCGCGTGCCGGAGTACATCAAGAAGGTGAAGAACGGCGAGGGACGGTTGATGGGCTTCGGACACAGGGTCTATAAGAACTACGATCCGCGAGCGCGAATAATCAAACAGGTCGCCGAGGAAGTTTTCGAAGTTACCGGCAAGAATCCGGTGCTCGACATCGCGCTCGAGCTGGAACGGATAGCGCTGGAAGACGATTACTTTGTCTCGCGGAAGCTGTATCCGAACGTCGACTTCTACTCCGGGATCATCTATCAAGCGATGAACTTCCCGGTCGATATGTTCCCGGTGCTGTTTGCCATTCCCCGCACGTCGGGATGGCTTGCGCAGTGGGAAGAGATGCTTCTGGACAAGGAACAGAAGATCGCGCGACCGCGCCAGGTTTATCTCGGTTACGGAACGCGTGACTATTTGCCGATCGAGAAGCGGAAAGAGCTGGAAGGCAAGGCGGCAACGGCCGACTGAGGATCTATGAGCTCGTGAGCTAGCTCCCAACTGCACCGCACTGGCCTGAGCCAATAGCTAATCTAGAAAGGCAGCTTGCGGAGCTAGCTCACCGCTTTAGTGACGCAGCAAGCAGACAGACTTGGACCTGTGTTCTCGTCTAAAAACCGACCAAGCGAGTCTACTTCTGAATAACTGTGCACCCAAAAAGGAGGGAGCAAAATGAAAAGAGTAATCGCTTTTGCAACGCTTGTGTTTTCGATCACCGTAGTGACCGGCTGGATCTTGCCAGCCAGTAGCTCGGCCGGACAAAAGACGTCCTTTGTTGAGAAGGGGCACAAGTTATTCAATCAGTACTGCGCGACCTGCCATGGTATCAGCGGGAAGGGGGAAGGCCCGGTCGCAGCAGCTCTGAAAGTGGGACCGCCCGACCTGACGGCGCTTCAGCAGCCGGGCGAAAAGTTCCCGTTCTACCATGTGCAGACCAAGATTGATGGCGAGAAGGAAGTTGCAGCGCACGGAACGAGCAAGATGCCTGTTTGGGGACAAGTCTTCAGGCGCACGAGCGGCGAAATGCAAAGACACGCTGATGTGTATGCGCTTGTAAAGTACATCGAGTCCATCCAGCAAGTGAAATCGTAGGATAGAGTTCAGACAGCCTCGTTTCGCTTTGGTTGCCCTTCTGCCGTTGCGCGGTACGCTGAACGTCATTGGCGAGCGTGCAAGTATTTCTCTCTCGAAAGGCCGCGAAATAGTTCGCGGCCTTTTTGATAGATTTGCCTCTAGCAGGCTGATCAATAAGGGGAATGCGGCAGCTCTCACATCGGATGCCGATAATCCCACCAACGCAGTTGGTGGGATTGCCCGTCAACACTAGCGTGCTATCGGCTTTTCAGCAGCCTGCTAGAACGCTTCTTGCGCGCCTAGCAACGCGGACGTAATTTGGCAATAGAATCTTCAGCCGGATCGAATACCGGCGCCGGCAGGCGCAACGGCGAAATCGGCTCCGGAAGCCGGTTTCAGGTTCACGTGCCCGGCCCAGTCGAAGAGGCTTCGTGTCATGATAAACGAATTTGACTTAAGCGCTGTCAGCGGACTCTCAGAGAGCGAAGCTGCCCGAAGGCTGAGCGCTGACGGCTTCAACGAACTCTCGTCCGCGAAACAGCGCCACGTGTTCGCGATCGCGTTCGAAGTCGTGCGCGAACCCATGTTCCTGTTGCTGGTTGCCTGCGGAGCGATCTACCTGTTACTCGGCGACGCGCAAGAAGCATTCATGCTCCTTGGGTTCGTGTTCTTCATCATGGGCATCAGCTTCTATCAGGAGCGAAAGACAGAGCGGACTCTTGAAGCTCTGAGGGATCTTTCAAGTCCGCGCGCGCTCGTGATCCGAGACGGGCGCCAAAGACGAATAGCCGGCCGCGAGGTCGTGCGCGGCGACACGCTGCTGCTTGCCGAAGGCGATCGCATCCCGGCCGATGGAGTGGTTCTCTCTTCCGGCCACTTGCTTGCCGATGAATCGATACTCACCGGAGAGTCAGTTTCCGTTCGCAAAGTCGCTGCCGATGGTATTATTGAGATGGGGAGGCCCGGCGGGGACAATCTCCCTTTTGTGTATTCGGGAACGTTGGTGATTCAAGGCCAGGGCATTGCGCAGGCACTTGCTACGGGCCAGCAGACTGAGATCGGCAGGATCGGCAAAGCACTTCAGGAACTCGATACCGAGCAAACGCCGTTGCAGAGAGAGACCCGCCGTCTTGTCGCCAGGCTCGCAGTATTGGGCATCACGCTGTGTGTGATTGTCGTGGTCGTATATGGACTCACGCGAGCGAATTGGTACGAAGGGTTTCTCGCAGGAATCACGTTGGCGATGGCCATTCTGCCAAATGAGTTTCCGGTGGTGCTGACGATCTTCCTCGCGCTTGGCGCATGGCGAATCTCGAAAAAGAATGTACTCACCAGGCGCATGCCGGCGGTCGAGACTCTCGGCTCGGCGACAGTGTTATGCGTAGACAAGACCGGAACGCTCACGCTCAATCACATGTCGGTGGCGATGCTGTTTGCCAATGACGAGTATTGCGATATCCGCACTTCACCCGGCGAGGAGCTGCCGGAAACTTTTCACGAGCTTTCGGAATTCGCGATACTCGCAAGCCATCGCGATCCCTTCGATCCGATGGAAAAAGCGCTCAGAGAACTGGGCAACTACTACCTGAGCGGCACCGAACACCTTCACGATGACTGGGCGCTGGTGCGCGAGTATCCGTTGTCCAGTAGTCTGCTCGCGTTGTCGCGAGTGTGGCGATCGCGCGATGGCGAAGACTACGTCATCGCCGCGAAAGGGGCTCCGGAAGCCATTTTCGACCTTTGCCACTTCAACGAATCGCAGCTCTCGCAACTCTCTGAGCGAGTAATCACTCTGGCGAACGAAGGGCTTCGGGTCCTGGGCGTTGCAAGGTCGCGCTTCAAGCAGACTGATCTGCCCGGTGAACAACACGACTTCGACTTTGAGTTTCTGGGGCTTGTTGGGCTTGCCGATCCGGTCCGTCCAACGGTTCCCGACGCGATCAAGGAATGCTACAGCGCAGGCATGAGAGTCGTGATGATAACCGGCGATTATCCGGGCACTGCTGAAAACATCGCAGGTCAGATCGGGCTGACGCCGATGGATCAAATCATTACCGGCCCCGAGCTGGACAAGATGGACGATGCCCAACTTCGCGAACGGATTGAATCGGTGAACATCTTTGCGCGAGTCGTGCCCGAGCAGAAGTTGAGGCTGGTAAGCGCGCTCAAGGCGAATGGCGAAATCGTTGCGATGACCGGCGATGGAGTGAACGACGCGCCAGCTCTGAAAGCCGCGCACATAGGCATCGCGATGGGTGAGCGGGGAACGGACGTCGCTCGCGAAGCGGCGTCGCTCGTGTTGCTTGACGATGACTTCTCATCAATCGTGCAAGCCGTCAAGCAGGGCCGGCGGATCTTCGACAATCTCAAGAAAGGCATGGCGTACATCCTGGCGATTCATGTGCCGATTGCCGGAATGACTCTAGTGCCGGTGCTGATGAAGTGGCCACTCGTGCTTCTCCCGGTGCACATCGCGTTTCTTCATCTAATCATCGACCCGGCGTGCTCAATAGTGTTCGAAGCCGAGCCTGAGGAGGCGGACCTCATGCACCGCCCTCCACGCAAGCCAAACGAGCCGTTGTTTGGAAACCGCACGTGGTCGGTAAGCTCGCTTCAAGGGTTGGGTATCCTGGTGATACTGGCTGTGCTCTACGGTTTCGCTCTTCATCGAGGGCAAGCTGAATCGGAAGCGCGAGCTCTCGCGTTCACGACATTGATCATCGCGAACATTGGCTTGATTCTGATCAACCGATCCTGGAAGCATTCGATACTGGCGACTATTCGGGCACCAAACGCGGCGCTGTGGTGGGTAACCGGAGGGGCGGTGTTGTTTCTGGGATTGGTGCTGTATGTTCCAATGCTTCGCGCGGTGTTCCGCTTTGGCAAGCTGGATTCCAGAGACATTGGTGTGTGCCTGCTGGCTGGGGCAGCAAGCATTGCGTGGTTTGAACTGTTTAAGTTTGTTAGCAGGCGCCGAGCGAAATCTCACTAGCCCGCAGTCGGAGAACCGCGAACATTCCCCGAATCCAAAAACGAGGCCCGCTCAGAGCCAATGATCCCTCGGCGCAGAGGAACTTCCTTCTGGCGGCTGGCTAACTGAGAAGTCAGCCAGACGCGCCGTCACTTGAGTTCGCCGGGTAATATACATTTGTTCGGACTCCGGTGCGGCCACCGCAACTGAGAGTGGTCACAACAGGCGGTCGACGTCTCGGTAGTCGTGATCGGGTCCGGGAACTTCGCGATGATGCCTTCCGGGGAAAGATCCGGCGGTGTTACTGTCACGCTGCCGGTGAATCCTCCAGTCCGGATGATGTTGACCCGGGCTTTGACCTTTGATCCGCGAGCTCCAGTCACCGTAGATGAATCAAACCCTAGCAAGAAGTCCGTTCCGGCAGCACCGTCAGCGTCACGGTTGTTGTCTTGATCATCTCGCCATCAGTGCCCTTGATCGTGATCACATAAGTTCCAGCCTGCGTGTCACTCGTTGTGTTCACTGTCAGTGCGGAACTCGAGCCGGTCCCGATCGTTGCAGGCGAAAAGTTGGTTGTTATCCCGCGTCCCCGAACTCCACATCTGGAGTTCCGTCGCTTAGGAGGAGGCCCAGCGCGAAGTCGAAACCTCTCTTCTTTGTTCCGAGTGTGCCTGCGCCGATCACCTTTCCATCGGGCTGAAGGGCTACAGCTAAGATCGCTTCGTCATAGCCGGCATCGACCATGAACATGCCCCCGATTCCGAAGCCCGTATCGAGATCGCCGTCCGCTGCCTGAACCCGTCTTGGAAAGCTCCAAGACAGGAGGAGCGCCGCGAGGGCGACTGCTAGATACACGCGCGCCCGCGAAGTGGATCGCTTGCTGAGGCGCATCGCTTCAGTTCTTGAGCGATTCATCATTGCACCTCCATTTCACTGATCGAGCGGGGATTTAAGAAAGACTTTTCAGTAAGTCAGGTCAGACTATCTAGGCGGAATGACGTCTGTCATTCTTGAAATTCTTGCATTTCAACATGGTTTATGACCTTTTTCTGATAGAGCGCTATGACGTCCGTCACTGGCAAGCGTGACAGAGGTTGGAGCGAACGCAGGAACGAGTATCGGCGCTACAAGCCGCGAGATCGCCTCTAGCCTCGCAGGTCGCGGTGTACGCCCTCGCTTACGTGCGAGCGATCCACAATGAGATCGGGATACTCGCGACAGAAGGTCTCAGTGATGTGGCAGTCCCAACATACTGGGAAGTGAGTCTTCAACACGTCAGGCACTTTTTCGGGAGGGAGTTCGGGCCATTCGACTGTTTTTCCCTCCGGACTCAAGAGCGCCGGCTTATGCTCCGACCATTGAATCTCGCCAAACTTTTTTCCGCAAGATGCGCAGTGCTTGCCGAGATACCAACTCGCCAGGATGTGCCGAACCAGACAATCCTCAGGAGCAATCTCGATCTGGAGAAGACACTCCTGGCCGCAGTCCTGACGCTCGGGCCAGCGAGAACAGGTCTTCAAGCGAAGGTCGGGGTGCGTGAACGCGGCAGTCAGCGCGGCGTGCGCCGAGTCCACTTCGACCGCGGCGGGGCTCCTCGTTTCCGGACAGGTGATTACTCGTTTGCCTCGGTATTTAAGGAATGTTCCTGCAACGAATGGCACTACGAAATACAAAGCGGCGAGCACAACAATGAGAATGATGAGGTAAAGTTCGATGGACATTGTCCCACCCCGTGTCAGAGGAGGATTGAGGATTGAGGATTGAGATGCCGGCGTCGATCCTCAACTCAAACGGCCTTCGCTAGTCTCTCCTCCTCGAGCCGCTTGATGGTTGCGCGGAGCCAATTCTTGACGGCGTCTTCGGTCTCGCGCTGGTTCTCATTCCATTCCAACTCGTCGATGGTTCTTCCGGTAGAGTCGAGTGGGATGTGATGGCAAGGCACATCTTCTGTCCGCTCCTCTTGAGGAACGAAATCAATCAGCAGACACTCGTTGCACGGATGGCTTCGTTCGATATCGCCGAGGTTGAGGCAGCTTGGAGAATCCTGAAAAACAGAAGTCGGTTGCCAGGGTGTCTTGACGGAACGGCCGTAGCCACCCTTCTCGATGAACTCGAGTTCAGCTTTCAACACCTCGAGGCTGTCGCGATCATCTTCACTCATAGGTCACCTCCGTAGTTGACCCACACTATTCTCTCGCCACAGTACGAGCCTCACGCTGAGAACGGCCCAAAGGCCTGGAACTGGCTCCTGCAGCCGGTTTAGCTGCAGGAGCTGACGAACACAGTCCGCGAGGGACCCTCCGCGCGCTCATCCAAGAGGCTTTGTGGAGGCTGCGTGGTTATGGAACCTGATGCGCCTCGGTGCTGCCGTAGAACTGGAACTCTTTCATTTCTTGCGGGCCGTTCCCTGTACCCACTCGCACGGTGAGCACCCTGAACCCCGTGGCCTTCTTCCGCTCGATCGGTATGCAGTGAAACGACACGACCAGCTTTCCTGACGCGTCGTACACATAAGTGCAGTCCTGGCCGGCTGCCATCTTCTCTTCGTCATGTACGAACACGTACTGACCTTTGAGAATCACATTCAGAAGTTTGACCGGTTCGTTGAACTCGACGGTCGCTCTCTGGGTTTTCTTGGCTTCTGTCCTGGCGTGCGCGGTGAATACGCCGATGGTTATCACGAGTGCGGCCAACATCGATGCTGTAAAGAGTAGTCTCTTCATTATTCCTCCTAACTAAAGCCTCTTGGGCTGCGCCTGCTTGGGCCGCGTCGGCCCCGCCACTGCCAGGCGATTGCGGTTTGATACCGTGCGTTAACTATAGACGGACTGTGAAGTATGACGATATGACCGGGGTCACGCGAGATTGTGACGGCTGTCACATCTTCGTCGTAAATCTAAGAGCCCATAGCTCTTGCCCCCACAGGCGGAGCTTCTTGCTCGAGCAGTCGAGCGGCGACGTTTATGAAGTCCCGCTCGGTCACGATTCCGACTAACCGGCCTTTGTTCACCACCGGCAGACAATCAACCCTCTCTCGCCGCATCAACGCGATTGCATCGAGCGTCAGCGTCTCAGGCGTGATGGTCAGAGGGGTCTTGTTCATTATTGATCCAACGGCTATCGGAGCCCTCTCGGTTTCGTTGGCGGCAACGAGAAGATGGCGCAGCACTTCAAAACAGCTAATCAGCCCGGCAAGTTTTCCGTCCTTGTCCTCAACGGGAATGTGCCGCACGTGTTTCCAGTCCATCAAGTTGGCAACCAATTCCAGCGGCTCGTCTTCGTGGACCGTGAACAGGTCAGTAGTCATGAACTCTTCTACAGAAAGACAACTCTCTTTCGACATCATTCCCTCCGTTATTTCCGCGAGTGACCACTGGTGTACTGGCCTGCCTTCCTTCTGTTTCTTTACGGTGGCGGCCGTTAGCGAAGTCAGGATCTCGTCTCTCGTTCCGTGCTTCTTCATCTCAGACAGCGAGCTCAAGAACCACTGCGATCCGGACTTACCAGATCTTACTCGTTTCTCAATCACTCCGAGATACCGATCGATATCCTCGGCGAGGATATCGGCCGCTTCCAATCCATAGCGCGCTACCGGAAGAAGATAACGGCAAATCAGCTCTCGCGCGGGGATGACCTCGCTGCCTATCCACTTGAACTGCGCCTCGAGGCCAAGCCGGCCAGCCGACCGGAAATTCGATCTCGCGTCATCAAACTCCATGTCCTTCGCGATGTCTTGATGCTGACGCGACACTCCGCTCATCAGCCCGAAGAAGAACGCCGCGTTGGCGATCTCGTCCACCACAGTGGGGCCCGATGGAAAAGCGCGAGCCTCGATTCTCAAATGCGGGCGTCCTGCCGTGATCCCATAGCAGGGGCGGTTCCAGCGCCAAACTGTGCCGTTATAGATTCGTAATGCTTGTAACTCTGGCACCTGCCCGCGGTTCAACATCGAAAACGGATTTTCTTCCTCGAAGGATGCGCCCAGCAGAACGGGGAATCGTGAGATGTCTTCCTCGAATAGCTCCAGCGCCGAGTTCTCGACCCATCGCCGTCCGAAACTCACTCGAGGGCTGCGCTCGCGCAGGTGATGACTTGCATGCCTTGTGTCCACCGATTGCTCGAAAAGGGGTATTCGCGTTTCTCTCCACAGCCGCCTGCCAAACAGCAGCGGTGAATTAGCAGCCGCGGCCAGCACCGGCGCGGTGATCGCCTGAGCGACGTTGTAGAGATTGGCGAATTCTCTTGAGCCCGACTGAAAGTGGATCTGAAAGCTGGTGCAGCAGGCCTCGAGCATCCAGTTGTCGTGCTTGATAGTGAGCTCGTCATCCCCCTTTAGCTTCAGTTCGTAAGCTCCGCCACGTTGCTTTGCGAGTGCTTCGCTGAGAGCCGTGTAACGAGGCATCGGGGTCATGTTGTCGAGCGCGAGATCAGATTTGCGGATCGTTGGAAGAATCCCAGTCAACACAATTTCGGCTGCGCAGGCGTTCGCCGCGGCTCGTGCTTTGCCGATCATCCCGTTGAGCTGGCGTTCCATTTCTGAGAGGCAGGCGCCGGTGAACACAAGGGGATCGACATTGATTTCTAGATTGAACTGCGCGATCTCGGTTACGAAATGGGGATCGGCGATCCTGTCGAGAACCTGCTGCGCTACAGGGGCTGGTCGCCAGGCGGAGTTGACCAGGACGAGTTCCTGCTCGGCGCCAATTCTACGAACATCGGATTCGATCAGGCCCGAGGCGATCATCTTCTCGAGCGCTCTCAGGTCGTTGAGCAGCCGTCTTATGAAAGCGCAAAGTTGTTCGGGAGCGCTTTCGAGTTCGACATCGTGTTCGCCCATGGGAGGCCTCCGGTTTTCGGAACGGCGAACGTGTTTTCGGAGCCACTGGGGAGCCACTACCTTAATGGTTGAAATGACGCCAGCATCTTCATGTAGTTGGCTCGTTCAAAGGCCGCGGTCTCGACTACGTTCTTCTGGCTCATGCTTCCGATCATCTGTTTCACCGAGCTGTATTCGTGCTCTTCCATCCAATGTTCCATCTCGACGAGAACCTCACCGATGCGATTGATTCCGTTCTGCAAAAGTTCAGAGGCCATCATCGTTACCTTTGCGCCCGCCATCAGACCTTTGAGCGCGTCAAGATAGGTGTGAACTCCGCTTGTAATCGCAAAGTCCACGTCGACGCGGCCGTGCAACAACGCTATCCAACACAGCGGCAGTCGCAGCTCGTGTGAGTTGCTCAGCACGAGCCGTGAAACTACCTCCAGCTTCTCAAGATCAAAGTCCGGCTGGTAGAAGCGATTGAATAAGACCAGACCGTTAACGCCGCCGTCGGCAAGCCGCTGCGCCATGTTAGCGGTCGAGCTGAAATATGGGCTCAGCTTCATTGCAACGGGGATCTCTATTGCTTGCTTAACGTCGTGAAGAATGTCGGTGTAGATGTATTCGACTTCGGCGCCCATTAGATAGGTGCTCGTCGGAATGTAATAGACATTCAGCTCCAATGCGTCTGCGCCGGCTTCTTCGATGCGGCGAGCGTAGTCGATCCACCCCCCGGTTGATGTCCCGTTAAGGCTGCCAATGATGGGAATGCCAGCGGCTTCCTTGGCGTGGCGAATCAGCTCGAGATACTCGTCAGGACCGACGTTATAACAATCCAATTCGGGAAAATAGTTAAGCGACTCCGCATAACTGTCGGTGCCATGGCTTAGGTAATAGTCCAGGTAAAAACTCTCGGTGGTGATCTGTTCTTCGAATAGAGAATACATAACGACGGCTGAAGCTCCCGCATCTTCGAGCTGCTTGATGCTGTCGACGCTATGCGACAAAGGTGACGACGAGGGCACAATGGGATTCTTGAGCGTCAACCCCATATAGTCGGTTTGCATGTCCATTGTGGTTCTCCTTCGGGAAGTGATCCGTGAAGCCTGATGCGTGATTCGTGGTGCGTGAAACGTGATGCGTGACACGCCCACCAGGCGGTCAAGGCCGCTCATCACGAATCACGTTTCACTCATCACGCTTCACTCCATTCATCTCCGAAAGCTGCTTGTAGTATTTCCAGCGCTCGTTCACTCCTTGTTGCGCCAGACCGAGCAGGTGTTTGGCAGCTACCGGGTCGCTCTGCTGCAGTATGCGGTAACGGCCCTCGGTGTAGATGTAATCCTTCAGCGGCAAGCTCGGCTCCTTCGAGTCCAACTGGAACGGGTTCTTGCCTTCCGATGCGAGCCGCGGATCGTAGCGATAGAGCGGCCAGTAGCCCGCGTCCACAGCCATCTTCTGCTGATTCATTCCCTTCGACATATCGATTCCATGAGCGATGCAGTGGCTGTAGGCGATGATTAACGAAGGGCCGTCGTGTGCTTCCGCTTCGATGAAAGTCTTGAGCGTGTGAGCGTCGTTCGCGCCCAGCGCTACCTGCGCGACATAGACGTCGCCGTAGCGAATCGCCATCAAACCGAGGTCCTTCTTCAGGGTAGGTTTCCCACCCGCCGCAAACTTTGCTACCGCGCCCATCGGCGTTGCCTTTGAAGCCTGGCCTCCGGTGTTCGAATAGACCTCGGTGTCCAGCACCAGCACGTTAACGTTCTGGCCGCTTGCCAGCACGTGATCCAATCCGCCGTACCCGATATCGTACGCCCACCCATCACCGCCAATTATCCAGACGCTCTTGTTGATCAGAGCTTCGCAAACGCTCAGCAGATCACGAACCTCGGGCTCTTGCATGTCGCGAAGCTTAGCTTTGAGCGCGGCAACGCATTCTCGTTGAATGTTGATGCCTTCGTCGGTCGATTGATCAGTGCCAAGCAGGCATTCGGTCAGCGGCCCGCCTACGAGCGGGTGCAATCGTTCGATCAGTTGTCTTGCGTAGGAGTTCTGTTGATCGAGCGCCATTCGCATTCCGAGCCCGAACTCCGCGTTGTCTTCAAACAGCGAGTTGCTCCAGGCAGGTCCTCGACCCTCGCTGTTGACGGTGTACGGGGTCGTCGGCAAGTTTCCGCCGTAGATGCTCGAGCACCCGGTCGCGTTCGCGATTATCGCACGGTCACCGAAAAGCTGTGTGACAAGCTTGATGTAAGGCGTTTCGCCGCAACCCGAACAGGCGCCTGAAAACTCAAACAGCGGCTGCAGCAATTGAACATTTTTGACCGTGTTGTAGCGCAGCCCTCCATCGTGCGGTTTGTCCGGCAGCGTCAGGAAGTAGTCCCAGTTCACGCGCTCGCGGTCGCGAATTGGCTGCTGCAAGCTCATGTTGAGCGCCTTGCGGGACACGTTGCTTTTGTCCTTGGCTGGGCACACCTCGACGCATAGCCGGCAGCCGGTGCAGTCTTCCACTGCTACCTGAATTGTGTAGGCGTGACCGGCAAGCTCGCGCCACTTTGCCGGCATCCGCTTGAACCCCTCGGGAGCGTCGTTCAGGAGCGATTCATCAACCACCTTCGCGCGAATTGTCGAGTGCGGACACACAAACATGCACTTGCCGCACTGTATGCAGAGGTCGGTTTCCCACACTGGAACGTCGAGCGCGATGTTGCGCTTTTCCCACTGAGCGGTGCCGACGGGATAAGTTCCGTCGACCGGGAAGGCGCTGACCGGGAGACTATCGCCCTGGCCGGCGATGATTGGCGCCGTGACATCCTGAACAAACTGGGGTGCCCGGGAAGGAACGATAGGGGAGAGGTCGAAACTGCTTGTGACGTTCGCGGGCACGATCACTTCGTGCATGTTCTCGATCGCGGCGTCGACCGCTTTGTAGTTCTGCTTCACTACGGCCTCGCCGCGATTGCCGTAGGTCTTCTTGATCGAGTCTTTGATCTTCTGAATTGCTTCGTCGCGCGCGAGCACGCCGCTGATCGCAAAGAAACACGTCTGCATGATCGTGTTTATGCGAACACCCATTCCCGTTTGCCTGGCAACGTCGTACGCGTTGATCACATAGAACTTGAGCTGTCTGTCGATGATCTCCCGCTGAACGGAGCGTGGCAGATGATCCCACACTTCTTCGGCGGAGTACGGGCTGTTGATCAAAAAGGTCGCATGCGGCTCAGCTACGCTGAGCACATCGTAGCGCTCGAGGAAGTTGAACTGATGCACAGCAACGAAGTTCGCGCGGCCGATCAAGTAGGCGCTTTGAATCGGGTGCGGACCGAAGCGCAGATGCGAAACCGTGACCGCGCCGGCCTTCTTTGAGTCATACACGAAGTAGCCCTGCGCGTAGTTTGAGGTCTGCTCCCCGATGATCTTGATCGAGTTCTTGTTCGCGCTGACCGTTCCGTCCGAGCCCAATCCCCAGAACACCGCTCGCACTTCGTCATCGGGCTCGGTATTGAAGCCGGCATCGTAAGTCAGGCTTGTGAAGCTGACATCGTCTACGATTCCGACGCTGAAATGATTCTTAGGATCGGGTTTCTTCAGCTCGTCGAAGACGCCTTTAACCATCGCGGGCGTGAACTCTTTTGAAGCGAGACCGTATCGGCCACCTATGATCCGAGGCATCTGCGCAAATCGAGAGTCGCCGTCCATCGCGCTCTCGGCGATCGCTGTAACGACGTCCTGGTACAGCGGCTCGCCTGCGGCGCCGGGCTCCTTTGTTCGATCGAGCACCGCGATCTTCTTGCAGCTTTCAGGCAAAGCAGCCAGCAAGTGACTCGCGGAAAATGGGCGGTACAGCCTCACCTTCACGAGCCCGACTTTCTCTCCGCGTTCGCAAAGGGCCCGCACGGTTTCCTCGGCCGTCTCACAGCCCGAGCCCATCATCACGATGACTCGCTCGGCGTCCATCGCGCCGGCGTAATCGAACAAGTGATAGCGCCTGCCAACCACCGCGTCGAACACGTCCATCACGGACTGAACGGTGTCCGGCGTTTCCTGGTAGTAGGGATTTACTCGCTCGCGTGATTGAAAAAACACGTCCGGGTTCTGTGCGGTCCCCCGAATCACGGGCCGGTCCGGCGTAAGCGCGCGCTCGCGATGCGCGCGCACCAGGTTGTTGTCGATCATCGCGCGAATGTCGTCATCGGTCAGCTTTTCGATCTTCATTACTTCATGCGAAGTGCGGAAGCCGTCGAAGACATGCAGGAACGGAACTCGCGCGCGAAGCGTGCTCGCTTGCGCGATCAACGCGAAATCCATCACCTCTTGAATCGAGTTTGCGAACAACATCGCCCAGCCAGTCGAGCGCGTGGCCATCACATCGCTGTGATCGCCAAAGATCGACAACGCGTGCGAAGCGACCGAGCGAGCGGCTATGTGAAACACCGTGCTCGTCAACTCGCCGGCGATCTTGAACATGTTAGGGATCATCAGCAGCAAGCCCTGGCTTGCAGTGAAGGTGGTAGTCAATACGCCGCTCTGGAGTGTGCCGTGGACCGCCCCAGCCGCGCCGCCCTCGGATTGCATCTCGCGGACGACGGGAGTCATGCCCCAGATGTTTCTGTCTTTTGAAGTAGCCCAGGCGTCGGCGAATTCGCCCATCGGCGATGAAGGAGTAATCGGATAAATCGCTATGACTTCATTCGTCTTGAATGCTACGTAGGCTGCGGCTTCATTGCCGTCAATTGTTACCTGCTCGCGGTGCATGAAATATCCCCCAATTCTTATGCGACAGGACTACTTATGAGAATCCTATGCCGCGATCTTAGTGGGGAATATCAATCACCGCTGGCTTTCTTGAGAAGGCGTGCGGCTTCGGTATTGGATCTTGTGGCTGTTTTCAGTGCGGTCCAGCCGTTCTTGTTTCCGATGTGCACATCTGCGCCGTGGGCAAGCAGCGTCCTTACGATATCGGCCCGGGCTTTTGCCACAGCTTCCATTAGAGCGGTCCAGCCATTGCTGTCCTGCGCATTCACGTCCGCGCCGCGATTCAGCAACTCCACTACGGTGTCGAGGTGTCCTCCAAAGACTGCCTCCATTAGCGGAGTATGGCCGTCATTATCGGCGGTGTTCACACCATTGCCGCGATCCAGAAAGGCGCGCACGGCAGCGGTGTGACCAATCAACGCCGCTCTCATCATACCGTCGAGTCTTTCAGCGGAATTCGCGCCCAGAATCCCGCTGTCAAGTGAAGCCGCGACAGCCTCTACGTGAACTCTTCCGATGACATAAGCCATCTTCGGTACACCAGTCCTTTCAGCCTCAAGAGCGTCTTCGACGATCCGAGCGGTCCAAGATCGACCAGGGCGACGAAAATTCGGCGCGCTGACTTACTTTCGCTCAAGTTGGCCTGGGGACGCTATGACCGATGTCACCCTTCGCAGTGACAGCCATCACAACCGGGAATGGCGAGGTTTGGCGGTGGGTTTGGTCGTTATTATGAAGTGACCATCGCAAGAAGCTTTGGTTTGTCGCGAATTATCAGGGTCGAACCTTTAACACTTATCATCTGTTTGCGCTTGAAGTCGGCAAGAAGCCGTGTAACCGTCTCACGCGACGCGCCGATGAGCTGCGCAATCTCTTCGTGAGTGAGCGTGAGCTTCAACCCGATTCCGGCTGCGGTCTCCTTGCCGTCCTTTGCGCACCACTCCAGCATGAGCTTCGCGAGTTTCTCAGAAGCTGAGTGCGAAAGTCCAAGCGAGCGCACCTGCTCGAAGGCGTTGTTATAGTTGTTGCTCAGATGCTCGGCTACGCGAAGACAGGCGGCACCGTTTTCTTTGAGAAATCGAAGGAAATCATCACGTTTGATGAAGTTCACCTGACACGGGACCAGCGTCTCGGCGGTTACCATGTAGGTCCTGCCTGAAACAGCGGAACTGAGGCCGAGCACTTCTCCACCTTCGGCGATCCTGGTAATCAGCGCCTTGCCATCGACGGAGCAGGTCGTTAGCTTCACTCGACCAGAGCAAATCATGAATACACCGCGCGGAGATTGGCCTTCCACAAACAGCACTGCGCCCTTGGGGAACACGGTTGCATACTTCAGCGACTCAAACGCCTTCACGAGCTCTGCGTCGAACTCGCAGAAATAGCCTGACGAGCGAATCTTGCATTCGAGGCAACTATCGCTGACCTCCAGACCATAAGGTGAGTACATACAGCCCTCCTTCGCTCCGTTCGCTGCTTCGTTCAAATTCACCAGCGCTTGCGCAGCGCATGCTCACATGTGATGGTCACAGCAACGAAGGTGCCGAAGAGAAGAAAGGCCATTATCCGTTGTGGATTGTTGATTTGCCAGTCAGGCTTGCGCAAACTTACCCAAGACATTGCGAGAAAGTGCGCAGGCGGCGACCTTATTCAGCACGGCCGCCCGCCCTAAGGCCTGCCGCGCGAAAGGTGGGACTCGCGCGGCAGGCCGCGCGGTAGGTATGGTCGTAGGCGGGTTCAAAGAGAGACTCTCAAGCTATCGAAGTGGTCAGCGGAGAGCCGCTCTGGAAGAGTGCGACTCTCCGCCTTCTGTACTCTCGAGCCGCGCTCCCCGCTTGACACGCGGCGCCAGAGAGTCCATAGCCTCGATTCCTTTGTTCGTTTCTTCCTTACTCGTTTCACGGGACGCGGTGCCCCTCGATGCTGCCTGCGAATTGAATCTCGCGAAGCTCGAACAACTCGGGACTCACCATCCCATAAGTCAGTACTATGTGCGTTGCCTTCTCCCGCTGGACAGGCTGGCAATGAAACGAAACGACGAGCTTGTCGGGCCTCGCCTCAGGTTGGCCGGCCGCATCCACGTTGTACTCGTAGATGTAGAAGCAGGGCTCTCCCTTTGCCATCTTGTCGTCGTCGTGTATGAAGATGTACTTGCCCTGAAGCATGGTCTTCATCACTCTAGTTTTGTCCGGGATATCTACGACAGACATCTCCTTGCCGGGCGGCGCAGCAGGAGTCCGCAAAGCCAGAGCTGCGACGATCATCGCCAGAGCCCCGAAGATTAGACTTATTTGCACTAAGCGCTTCATCATCACCTCCTCGGCCGCGTGCTGCAGCGGTCCTCCAACGAAGGCCCTCATCAGCGTTCATCGCGCGGGCCAAGCTCGTTGTCTGCGCTTAGTCTAGGTCTGAAAGCGCAGTAAAAAATATGATAGTCGTCACGGTTCGCAGTGACCGCCGTCACAGTCTATTCGCGTAGGCGCGCTCGCTTTTCGCATGCGTGCCCAGCCCTCTTTGCGAGCACGTAGTTCGCATTGAGAATGAACGTGTTAAGAAAAGCGACGCCCATTGACACTGGCCTTGGTCTGTAATACGATTCGCCCAGTATTTTCAGAACGTTCTGCTGTGAGACTGCGATGGGATTCGACCCCACGGCAGTAACCGTGACGAATATTTCGCGGAGTCCCCGTGCAGACTGGTCAAGAGGGGAGAAATCATGTCCCGCTTCATTGATTCAAAAGTATGGTGCCCGCTCTGCAATAAGAATGTTCAGCTTCTGAGAGTAGCCCATGCCGCCAAGTTGGTTGATGTTCATCCAAGAACGATCTATCGGTACATCGATGAAGGCTTGGTGTATGCGCGAAGGGTTGCCGGCAAGACGTACCGCGTCTGTGGCGAATGCCTATACCGTCAACGGTCGGATGCGTGAAGACCATTGAAAACTTTGTGACAAATGTGACGTTTTGCATTGTTTCCGGCGAGGAGTCAAGATATTCTGATCACTGTCCTCTAATCTGTATTTCTCGACAGGATGTATGTTGAGACCTACTACAGCATCAACTCTTGATCTCGTGTGGACGGTTTTGTTTGACAACTCAACGCAGTTAACAGCGAAACCTTAAGGAGGTTCCCGTGAAGATCCCGAACGTCTCATCGATTGTTGCGATCCTTTGTGTGTTTGGAATCAGTCTCGCCAATGTGCCAAACACCACACGCTCATCGAGCGGAGCGCGGGACCAGCAGGCCAGCGGTCGGCAGGACACGCAAGCCGCGATCGAGCTGCAGCTTGAGCCTGCGCGTCAGCTCTTCTCTGCGGCGGGCCTGCCGTTTGAGCCCAAGCAACTGCTCAGACCCAAATGGCGAGAGGAGTTGGCGCCCGCTCTTGGAGCTCTCCCGCAGATGAAAGAGGTTCGATTCCTTGATGAACCCCTCGCGGGTACCCAACTCGCCGACACGCTGTGCCTGCCGGAACAGGTCGAGTTAACGGGCGATGCAGTGATCCTTGTAAGGCATCTGAGGTTTGAAGGCACTGCACCCGTTATTCGCGGTAATCACAACATTTATTTGTTTCTAGTCAACAGCGTTGGAGTTCTAGGCACGACGCTCGATAGACGAGGAAAAGGGAGACAACGAATTGAGGACCAGAACCCTGGTGAAACAAGAGACGTTCCTCTGGACCTCGCTTCACGACCCTGTCTGGATCAGACTCATATCACAATCGATACCCACGGAGATGGGTATAACGAATGGCTGGCCACGATTGGCGGCCCGGACGGGCTACACGAACTACTAACGAGACTGCGGAACAAAAGCCGAATGTCGATCAACTCGGTTGTGGACCATCATGGTGATCCGGGTGGAATCGGACAACCGGGGAACGCCGGCCAACAGCCAGCTCAAGCCAGTCCCAATCCTGGCGCTAAGGGTTTGGATGGTGTTTGCGGTAATTCGAATACGGTGAATGGAGGTCAGGGTCAGACTGGAGGAAATGGTGGAGACGCCGGGGTGGCCGGGACAGGCGGAAAAGGCAATCCTGGCGACTCGGGCAGAGCCATTGTATTGTCGGCTGCGCAAACCGGCTCCTCCCAGGTATGGGACTTGAAAAGTTATGGCGGCCAAGGCGGAATGGGCGGGCCAGGCGGAACTCCGTGGGCCGGAGCGCCAGGAGGCACGGGAGGCCCAGGAGGTGACGGGAAAGACTGCGCTTGCAATCAGGGCGGAACGGGTAGCGGTGGAAAGGGTGGACAAGGCGGGTTTGGCGGCAGAGGTGGAAAAGGCGGAAAGGGGGGGATGGGAGGTGACGGGGGTAGCGGCGGACCCATCACGGTCAATGTTCCGTGCAACTACGGGGGCAGCATTAATCCTGATTTTCGCAAAGGCGGCGTGGGTTTGCCAGGCATGGGCACAACAGGCGGGGCCGGAGGCGCACCTGGAGATCCGGGGAGCCCAGGGCGCGCGGCGTCCAACACCAACTGCAGCTCTACCAATGGCAGGCAGGGAGACAACGCCGACCCTGCGGACTCTCTCGGGCCTGGTGCAGTCTCAGACGATCCGGCGGATAATACGAACGAGGGGTCGGATGGTGCATTTAACTATATTCCCGCTACGGGCTGCGGCGGCGGTGGCTTTGATGCGTGCGAACCCTGCTACGGTAATGGCGACTGCCAGCAATGTGATCTTTATGGTCATTGTGACGGCACCTCTAATTTTTGCTATAGCTATAGCCCCATCCTCATGGACATCAATGGTGATGGATACCAACTGACCGACGCGGCAGGCGGTGTTGCGTTCGATCTCAATGGAAACGGCCGTAGGGAATCTTTGTCGTGGACTGCTCGAGGATCAGACGATGCCTGGTTAGCACTCGATCGAAATGGAAATGGAATAATAGACAACGGCACCGAGCTATTCGGCAACTTCGCGCCCCAGCCGCC